>JAUWLI010000204.1 GCA_030613765.1 Phycisphaerae bacterium | reverse complement strand
AAATGACAATGAATGGGAAGTTAAAAAGCGTGGTATCACATATAAGACCAATCCTGAAGTTGTTCAAATGGGTCTGGCTGCCCGCAGCTTGTATCTGGTATCGAAGTTCATTCCTCTATCTGATGCTGAGGCACAGGCGATCCTTTACCACGATGGCCAGTACATCGAAGAAAATAGATTCGTCGCCCATAAGGAAGAGCCGTTAACACTTCTTGCCCATTGGGCAGATTACTGGACAGCTCATATATTTGAAGAAGGGCGGAAATTGGAAAACGATGCAGGATATTACCGAAGAACGTAAAATGTGAGGATTTATTCAAATGAGACAATTAATTGACAATCTTAGGTCGTTCAATTCTAAGGAACGTTTTTTCTTAATTGGTCACATCCTTGGAAATGCAAATTTCACCCCATCTCAAGAATTTAAGAAAAGTATCGAAGATTCACTAGGCCTGAAGATTCCGGAAGAAGCGTTCACCGCAATGGATTATCATCTCGATTGGATTTATGCAAGTCTATGCTTAACCTTCAATAATGGAGGTGAATCTAAAGTTTTTCCGAACACCGATAGAATAATTAAAGCTCAGCAAGAAGATATTGACTTTATTATCGCATTTACAAAAGGCAATTTCTGTCATATCCTTCTTATTGAGGCAAAGGGCGTAGCGGGTTGGATAAACAAGCAACTGAACTCAAAAGCTGAGCGGTTTGGTCAAATCTTTGGCAAAGATGGCGAAAAATGGCCCGGAGTAAAACCACACTTTCTACTCTTATCACGACAAAGACCCAAAGAATTGAATGTACAAGGATGGCCAGCTTGGGTAACTATGGATGGTCAAGTACAGTGGAGTGAATTGCCAATTCCTCCTGGATTAAGAAAGGTAACTCGTTGCGACTCAAAAGGCAGGCCAGACAGAAATGGTCGATTTTGGAAAGTCGACTATCGCTGGGACGAACTGAAAAACCCTATTCTCGAATCCAACAAACCTCAAAATAAAAAATCTAATAGCACATTACAGGATAATCTTCATTATTTTATATATAGCTTTAAAGGCAAGAACAGGGTAGTTTGCCAGCATTTGATTAGGCGTGCCGAAAAAATTGGCTTCAGACGACGACATTTTAGCCCACCCACATGTAAGGATAAGTACAGGAACTTTCCATGCCCTGATAGTAAAAGTAATTCACCAGTGGCATTCCAGATACACCGCCATAAGGATAATGGAAATGTAGTATTGGCTATTCCGAATGTTGATGACAAATGTCCTAAAGCGAAAAAACCTATTTATCTTATCAAAAATTACGAGGATATTAGGGGTTACGTTGGAAGAAATCAATGGTGGCTTCGAGATTATAGTAAAGCAACGTTGTTTGGCTTGCCTGAATCAATGGCGGACAGCTTCACCTCAGAAGCATGGGACAAAGTTAAAGAATTATTAGGTTATGCTCTTGACCAATGTCGCGGGCGAAATAGAAAGGGACAAAAATGGCGAAGGGGATAGTTGTTTATTATTCGAGAACGGGTAATACGAAAGAGATGGCCGAGATAATAGCCAAGGCGATGAATGATGCGGGCTTGCAGACGGATTGCAAATCAGTAAACGACGTTCAGGCTAATGATTTACCCACCTATGATGCAATAGTTGTCGGCTCACCAACTTATTACGGCAATATGGCTGGGCCTATCAAGGAGCTGATTGATGAGACGGTAACCTTTCACAGTAAGCTCGACGGCAAGATAGGGGCGGCGTTTTCCAGCGCGGCAAATATCGGAGGAGGAAACGAGACGACAATTATTGGCATAATAGAGGCAATGCTGATTGCCGGTATGGTCGTACAGGGCGACCCTAAGGGCGACCACTATGGGCCGGTTTCTATTGGTAAACCAGATGACAGAGTCAGGCAGCAGTGTGAGCGTCGAGGCCGAAGAATTGCAGAATTAACCAAAAAAATGTTGGATTAAAGGCAAAAAAAGAGATAGTCACGAAGAAACGAAGTGATAGGGGAAAGAACACCTGTGTGGTGTATGTAAGTGCTTATATGGCAAGGGGATAAAGCAATAGTGCTCTTGTGAGCTTTGGCTTTTTACCTTTGTGGCAAAAATAAAAAGTGTCGTTTTTCTTGCAAAAAAAGCATTTTTCTTTGACAAAGCTTTTGCGGGCAGTTAAGTTTTGTTCAATTCTAAGTCAGTATAAGCAATTTTAACGCGCAAAGTGGAGGATTACTTTGATGCAAGAGTATGAAGATCTGAAAGTATTGATCGCTGAAATTGAAGCCGACATCGACAAAGCCGAAGGTGGAAATAAGGCAGCAGGGACGCGAGTTCGCAAGCAGATGCAGAGGGTAAAGCAGTCTGCTCAGGTTGTTCGCAGTCGCATCCTTGAGATCAGATCAACACAATAATTTATCACAGTATTCGTAAACGCTGTTTTCGTTATGCGTGATGCCGCTATCTGCACAGGATAGGCTTTTTACTAATGTGCGAGCGGAAGCATGTTATAATTGCGCGGATTTTTTCTCTTTTGAGGGCAGTAGATGCCACCCCCATTATTATTTGATTTATCACAAATAGACCTGACTGTTGATCCTCTTTTTGACAAAGAATCTATCTGTAAAGTAAATCCCCAGCGATTCGAGATGCAGCAGCTTGACGGGATTCTCTGGTGTGACAAAAAGAAATCCCAGATATTGGGCTACAAAGACGTAACCGATAAGGAATTCTGGGTGCGTGGACATATACCGGGTCGGCCTTTGATGCCTGGTGTGATAATGATTGAGGCCGCGGCCCAACTCTCGAGTTTCTTACTCAAAGAGGTTTTCAAGGAGCAGGGATTTATCGGCTTTGCCGGCATTGGAGAGGCCAAGTTTCGCTCCTTAATAGAGCCGGGGAACAGACTGTATCTGCTTGGTCAGATCATCAAGTACAAACGCAGAGGGCGTTCAACGCATGTCGAGACCAAGGTCCAGGGAGTGGTTAACGACACTATGGCATTCGAAGCTGTCGTAGCCGGAATGCAAATTCCTAAGCCTGAATGACTTGCCGGCTCATAAGCCTGAAAATAGCCCCAAGGGGATTCGAACCCCTGTTGCCGGGTTGAAAACCCGGTGTCCTAGACCTACCTAGACGATGGGGCCAACCGGATATTTACTCCATACTAATTGCTTCGGAAGGGCAGGCGTCAACGCAAGCTCCGCAATCGACACAGGTTTCGACGTTAATCCCCGCCTTCTCGTCGACCATCTCGATGGCTTCGCTCGGACACTCTTCTACACAAGATTCACAACCGTTGCATTTTTCCACATCCACTATCGCTGCCATTTACACTATTCCTTTCTAAAAAAGCCATAACTTACCAGCAAAAGACAGAATCTTACAAAATTATAGCTATATTACAACGAGTTTTTGAAGAAATTTCATACGGACTTGCAGGGAAAATTGTTCGAGCAATCTTATTATGTGAGATTTACTTGGCTGGTTCAGCAGTGGTTTTTTTCGGGAGGGCGGCACCTAATGCGATTGCCATATCTCGAACGAATTTGTTTGAATCGTATTTGGCTGTCCAGTTCAAAACCTTGCCAAAATCGCTTTTCTGATATTTGGCCAGCAGATAAAGAGCCATCATACGGGCTGGCCAGTGCTTTTCGCTCAAGTTTTCTGCAACAGCACTTGTTAGTTCGTACTCAAGCGGCAAAGAAAGCATTCCAGCCATAGTATGCACTTTGGCGACCCAGTCATCGTCACGGGTTAGATTGTGAATCAGAGCGGATTGCAACAGGGCCGGCATCCATTCGGCAGATGTCATTTTATAAAGTGGCTCACTACCGGCAATCGCGTGTTGTTCCTTCAATAGGCCGGTAAAAAGCTGGGCGGTTTTAATTTTTTGCCCCTGCCGCCCCGTTGTGAATGAATCGAGCCGATTTTGCAATAATTTCTTGGTAAGTTCGATACCCGGGCGCTTTACGAGTACCTTAGATGGTTTAATACCAGGGAGCATGTTAGTTAGCTTGCCATCGGCAATCATTACAGGATCGAGATGAACCTTAAACTCTATATCCAGAGAAGCCTGCGGATGAGTAAGCAGCGTTTGTCTAAGTTCGCCGGTGATCAGACGAACAGGAACAACGATACTGCGGCCGGGCTTGATAGGTGCGCCAGGGGCAATCTTGACGGATACAAGGCTTCGAATCTTGTGTTTAAGGTCACCATTAATATTGGCTTCAATTCTGATATAACCTTTAAATAAACCGTCATCAGAGACGACAAGCGGCTGTGATGAATTATTTCTTATTGCAACAGTTCCGCCAAGTTCACTGCCGTAGGAAAACTTACTGCCCCGCAGATTAAGCTCAAATGAAATTATCTTCTCCGGCCTGATAAATGTCGGAACGAATGTTTCTCCGAAACTGTTTTTCAACGCAGCCAAAGTGGTACCAGGATCGACCGGTGGGATATAATCTCCGCCTTGCTGGGTGAGAATCTCTTTAGCTCGTTCTGCTGCTAATGACCCCGGGTCTTTTGTGATTGCAGACTTTAGAGTCTGGATCGCTGTTTCTTTTTGTCCCGCGGCCAGTTGAATCTGAGCTAATGTTAAATCTGCAATTTGATTACGCTCATAGTTGCTGGTAAGCAGCTTGGCCCATTCGGTTTCGCCATTCATTACGAGTGAATATGCCAAAAGGGCTGCTGCTGTGGCTGAGTTGGGACCAATAGAGTATGCCTTATTGGCCCAGTCAACTGCTTTATTTGGATCCGGTGTTGCAAAACAATAGAACCAGGCTAATTGTTCGTATTGTGTGGCTTTTGTATTGTGATTGGCTTTACTATTGGCCAGATGCAAATGCGCATTCTTTTCAGCAGCTCCGAATATCTGTTTTGCAAGATCAGGATTGCCGGTTTTCACCGCAGCTTTGGCGGCAATGGCTTCCATGAGTAGGTCAAATCGGTCATCTTGTCGCAATCGCTCGGCAATCTGCAGGCATTTGTGTTGATTTCGTTGGGTATTATAGCAGCTAATCGCCCATGGAAGATAAATTGAAGCCGGCAGAGGTTGTGAAGGATACAGAAACCGGAACAATTCGTCACAGTATTCATAGGCGCCTGCGGCTGTTTCGTAAAGCTGTAGCCGTTCAGCATATTGTGCAAAGCCCAACGCGGCTTCTAAGTCGATTGGATTTTGGTCTAATATTAATCTTAGATGTTCAAGATACATTGCCGGGCTAATCTGCTCGGTCATAAGTTCAGCTAACTTGGCAAAAGCCAATTTATTGTATTTATTATTGTTAATGGCATGCGTCAGGTATTTCTGAGCGGAAGCCAAATCAGGCGTTTCAGCCGTCAACATGCCAAGCGATGTAGCCAATTCGGAATCAAGGAAAGCGTTGTTACCGCCCATATTCTTCAATATCCCTTCCAGAAGGTTCTCTCGCTCCTCACGGGAGTTCAACTGCTCCAGCAGATACCGAACAGCCATTCGTGCCGGCTCAAGGTCAGCGTCGGCGGATTTATCTACATAATTCGTAAGCAACTGATAAACGAGCTTCGAATTGTCCTGCTCTGAATATTGACTGGTCAGCTTAATCAATACGGGTATAACGTAGTTGGCACTGCTGTCGAGATTCATCGCGGCGGTTAAGAATATAATCGCCTGTTCGGCCTCGGCTGTGGTAATCTCTGGGGAGTTGGCTAATTCATAAGCTATTTCGTAGAATATATTGCCTGCGGATGTTGAATTTAAGTGCTCCGAATCCAGTGGTCCTTGGGCCCGGGCCGGCAGACAGAAAATAATAACAGCCGAGAAAACTAAGAAAGACTTACTCTTGAACATCTATAGTCTCCAGTAAAACGACGGATCCTTGTCATTCTGAACGCAGCAACGC
>JAUWLI010000376.1 GCA_030613765.1 Phycisphaerae bacterium | reverse complement strand
CTCAAGTTGGTTTGGTATGGATATGGGTATCGACCTTGGTACCTGCAATACCCTGGTTTGTGTACGCGATGAAGGTATTGTCCTCAATGAACCCTCCGTAGTTGCCGTACGCAAAGGAACCACCACAGTTCTGGGCAACGGAGAAGCAGTCGGGCTGGTCGCGCGCGAGATGTTAGGCAAAACGCCCGGCTCAATTACCGCAGTAAGACCGCTCAAAGACGGCGTGATCAGTGACTTCGAGGTCACCGAGCAGATGCTGGGCGGGTTTATCCGGAAAGTGCACAACAAAGGCAGATTAGTCAGGCCACGTGTGGTAATCGCCGTGCCAAGTGGAATAACCGCTGTCGAACGCCGGGCGGTCGTAGATAGCGCCGAACGTGCAGGCGCCCGCAAGGTTTACCTGGTTGATGAACCGATGGCGGCAGGGATCGGGGCCGGCCTGCCAATCACAGAGCCGACCGCCTCGATGATTGTCGATATCGGAGGTGGAACCACAGAAGTGGCCATAATGAGTCTGGCTGACATAGCAAGCTGTGAATCAATTCGTGTCGGCGGCAACGATATGGATGAGGCGATAATCGGCCATCTTAAAAGGGCGTACAACCTTCTTATCGGGGTGACAAGCGCAGAAAGAGTCAAGATAGAAATCGGCTCTGCCGCCCCGCTCAAAGAGGAAATGACGATGGAGGTGGCCGGGAGAGACACGATTTCCGGTCTGCCGAGAAAGATCCTTGTGACAAGTGAGGAAGTCCGTGCTGCGCTGCATGAGCCCGTCGGCGCAATCGTTGATGCGGTTACGGCCACGCTTGAAAAGGCCCAGCCGGAACTGTCCGCCGATTTGATTGAGAACGGCATACATATTTGTGGTGGCGGGTCACTGTTGCGTGGAATGGATACGATGCTGGCAAATGCGACCGGCCTGAATGTTTATAGAGTCGAGGACCCGATGAGCTGTGTAGCTCGCGGCACCAGTGTCTACCTGGAAAATCTGGAGCTGTGGAAGGACACGATGGACCACAGCGAGAATGGATGAGTGTGAAAGGGATTAACAACTGAACATCGTTGTATCTTATCAGGGACGGGAGATGAAAAATGATGAGGAAGCGGAACAGAGACAGGGTTCAAACTCCACTTTACACGAAGTCGGAAAGTGGGTCCCCTTCCAAACGCGACGAGGTGCGTTTAGGGTCCCTCCCCGGGCGAATGCTGTTTACCTGGCTTATGTTGGCCGGTTTTATCCTTTTCTTTACACCGCAGAACCTGACAAATAAGCTCCAGTTTGCCTTTGTTCGCATCTTTCATTTGCCTTTGAGCCTTAGCAGAAATGCTTCGCTTTCGGCCCGAAGCGAGCCTTTAGTTGCCGAGGTTGTCAGCCGGGGAATATACAACAGGCTTCAAAACCACCTTACCAATGTGACCGAACAGCTATACCAGGAACATCAGGTTGTGGAAGTGCTCTCAGGATTGCGAAACAGATTTGCATTGGAAGGCGCTAAGTTAGTCTGTGCTGATGTTATTACAACCTCTCTCGGGACCAGACACAGTGAGCTTATTATCAACCGCGGCGAAAACGACGGTCTGGCCAGGGGCCAGTTTGTTCTCAGCGACAATAGTATTGTCGGCACGATATCAGATATCTCGTCGCGAACGGCCCAGGTCAGGTTGTTTACGGATCCGGACTCCAAAATAGCGGTAAAGATAGGAGCGGTAAAGACGGAGAGACTAATACATGGCAGGGGCAACGATTCGGCCAAAGTTATGCTGCTGTCCAGGAAGTACAAAGTCAGAGTCGGTGACAAAGTACTGGCCCGCAAAAAGCCGGGATTTCTGGATGCCCCGATTATTATAGGTGTCGTGGCAAAATGCAGGACCGATGATGTGAATCCGACACTGTGGGATGTGACAGTCAGACCTGTCTGTGACATAGAACAACTAAAAACTGTAAGTGTGATTATAATGAATCCGTCCGGGACCTGATTGAACAAAAGTTTGTGCCTGGATTCGACAGGTGCAGGACAGATACAAAGAAGGAGAAGTGATATGGTTCGTAATGTTCAAAGTTTTAATAGCAGACGAAAAGGCAGAAAACGAATGCGGATTGGTGTGGTTTCAGGGTTAGTGATTATTACCGTGTTCATTGGATTTAGATACGGCGGCCGTCTTTTCGGCGGAGACGAAGAGCAGCCCGCAGCAGCTTCAGCAAACATCAAGGCAGAGAATCAAATAAAAGCTGCGGCGGTTGTGGTACCCAAGCCGGCGCCGAGACCTGCACCTGAACCGAAGTTGTCAAAAGTCATACCTGAGACTATGTCCAGGCCCAATTCCAAAGTGACTGAGCTTATTAACGAAGCTGCCTCGCTGGTCAATGTGAAACCGGCTAAAGTAATAGAAGCGCGGGACAGACTTAATGAGGCATTGTCACTGCCTATGAATAATGCGCAGCGAACCGTTATAAAGGAGAAGCTTTCTAAACTTGCCGGGGAATGGCTGTTCAGCAGGAGCATTTTCCCTCAGGACAGGCTTTGCAGCCGATATAAAGTTGAGCCGGGTAATTTGCTTTCGTCAATCGCCAGAGAGTATAAAGTGCCCTGGGAGGCCCTCATGGAGGTCAATCGGATTAGCCGTCCCGAGCTGCTCAA
>JAUWLI010000193.1 GCA_030613765.1 Phycisphaerae bacterium | reverse complement strand
CTTCCTATCGCCGGTATCGGGTAATGGTCGCCCAGTAGATGTTCATCAGGATCGTGCGGCCAATCCACATCGAGCGTATACCACCTCGTCGAGCTGGACGTCCCGGATCCCCAGTTCATGTGAATCTGCATCAGGGTGCTAACTACCTGCCATCCGTCACAGATAATCGCATGGCCCGCGATCCCATAGGTCATGGGCAGGTTCTTGTTGAGCTGCGCTTTAATGACGTTAAACCAGGCGGATGCAGAGTAAACCGAACGGTATAGGACCCAGCTGCCGGGATTGTATCTGAAATGCGCTATGTAGCCGGGTCGCATGTTTTCTATATGTGAAGCCGTGGCACAACTGTTGTTTACACAATAGCTCTGCTGACCTGCGATTCCGACCTCATAGCTTAACTCAGCTACGGCAATAATCTGTTCGATAGGGGAAGTGTCGAATACTTGATTGGGCATGTACCACCACAGGTACTCATCATCGTACGGCTCGCCTACGCCCGTGGGCGGCCAGGCCCAGTAATGTAAAACCTGTGCACCGGCTGTAGCATTACAGCCGACCGTACACCGGTCCTCCGTACACCCGCTGCCTGGAGGCGGCGCCGGACAGAACAGGTTATAGGGATACCCCTGGTGCCAGCGTGCATCGATCAGTTCGTCTCCTTCCTGATAGTTACCTCCCTCCACGTAATCTGAAGCGGCTGCAGCGCCGACGTCTGCTTTTTCTATCGGAGGTACCCCTGCTTCCAATTGCTCCCATGCCTCTCTGTAGTCGACTTCAAACAGGCTGCTCACATCCTCCGGCCGAGCGGTGTTTACCGAACCGAACTGCTCCTCAACCCTGTCGAGGATTCGTTCCATCCTTTCTTTCAGCAAGTCGGCACCCTCCGTATGAGGGTCAAGATTCGAGATTGCCGAATAGGACTTAACCGGTGCAAACTCTTTTCGCAGGGAAACCACGATAAATCCAGTGGGTTCCACGTTGCAGAAATATCCTAAGACCCGCTCGCCGCGTTTGAACTGACGGATACTGTCCACGTGGGCGCTGTCTGCTTCGCCCCAACTTCCCTTTTTCCGGATGATTGTGTTAACCCAGTTGTTCGCTACTATCAAGGCCTTATCTGTAGTTACAATCTCGGCCCGGACTTCTGATATGAGCACTATCGCCGCAAAGGAGGCAATCAGGATTCTAAATGTTATATTTTTCATAATAATCCTCACTTTCTCTCTATTGCAGGGTTACCAGCACTAATATCTGTCCCTTTTGTCCCTTTTGGAGTTTTTGCATAGCCTTGCCTAAAATGGCGCCGCGGGCTTGGTCATAATCCGTCGCTTTCATGGCGTATCCCGGCATGGCCGAAGTGGTGAGTAAATCACCGGCCTGCACCGCTTCCTTTGTCGCGTCTACATTGCAGTAGACCCGGCCGGCAAGCGCAACATCGTGATCAAACTGACCGATTCCAAGACGCACACCGGAGCCCAGTCCCTTGGCGCCGGCCACGATACCGGCAACTTTGCTGTCGTAGGCCGACCGGCTTACTGTCAGCTTGCCGGGATTATCAGAATCTATCACCAGTACAGTACCCGCTTCGATATCTGCATTTTCGGTCACGTTAAAACCCTCAGCGTAGTCAAGGCCCTCTCCAATTTCGGCAACACTCGCCCCTGAACTACTTTGTACCAGGATATTTCCCCTGACAGTAAGTCTTTCCGGTGGTACTTCCGTTCCCATTCCGATGCCGACATTACCTCCGCTTTCAATAAACATTCTTGTCGTTCCATCTGTCTGCAGACTCATATCCGCCCATCCGCCACCGGCATTTGCATTTATAATCAATCCGCCGGAATAAGCGTGTTTGAAATCTCCAAAGACGTTTGAATGGTCACCCGTCGTGACACGCAGGCCGGTCGTACCTAAGATTTCCAAACCCGTACGTGGATTTGTAGTTCCAATACCGACGTTGCCTCCGAAGTAATTCTTCGCGCCGACGAAATATCCCCCAAAGCCGTTGTCGCACTGTCCGTATACGCCTGTGCCGCTGCCAACGTGATGGCCTCGCACACCCACGCCGTTGGTTCCTTCCCCGGAGTTGTAGCCGTAGACGCCGGCCGACAGAGAACCCGGCGTAGTGCTGAGGATTTTACCTCGTATCGCGGAAGCACCGTTGTAAAGCGAGTTACAGTCACCTTGAACCGCAGGCCAGGTCCCCGTCGGGGGTGTGCGCAAGGCGTAGATGGGAATGTAGTTGGATGTGGCCCGAATTGCATGCGTGTCGAGAGGGCTGATCACCTCGAGTGACGAGACTGGAGTGGTTGTCCCGATCCCTATCTTGCCGGAAGGAATTGAATACATATCGTTCCCGGAGATCATCCAGTCGTTGTCCGTGCTGGCGTTTTCGGCATAAATGGCATAAGGCGTCGGAGTCACTTCATGCCGAGGACTCAGGATGGTACAGCGTTCCTCACTGTCCCAGGGCTTAACCCCAACCTCAAGCCACCTCGCATCACCAGTGAACGCGTTGTTTCCGAAATCCAATAATACCGTGAAGTAGCCGTCGATTACATCAAGGTCGTTTATATCAATAGTCGCTCCTACCTGAAAACTGTTAAGGACCGGATCCTGGAATAGCCTGAATTCAAAGTCGTATTTCCCGTCGGCCGGACCGTTGGCATCCATCAGCCGGCCCTGGTAGGTAAAGGCCGTCCCTGCCGGAGCGGGTGTTACGTTAATAACAATTGAATCAATAGGGTCGCCTCCCAAAATATTTCTGAGTTCTACCTCTTTTTGACCGATACCCGTTGCGGTATAACCAAAGACAAAGTGCACCCCGGCTACCATCCCGGTTCCCGCAGTCAGTTGATACTCGGTATCTCCTACAGGCGCCACAGACGCTCCGGCTCCCGCTTCGGGTCTGATCTCAATAAGCCCTAAGTCACTTAAACTGAAATTTGTAGGATCGAGCCTCCTTATGTAAGGCAGGGCACCACCGCTGGAAACCACTTCAATCGTGCAGCTCTGGCCCACAGTTAAATTAATCGAATCAACATCCTCACCGTTGATTGTCAGATATTCCGTCCCTCTCGCTTGCGATACCAAAACCATTAACGTTACCAAAACCAACATTGCTGAAATTCTTCTTCTTTTCATTTTGTGCTCCTTTCAAAAAATTGTTTCTATGTCGCAGCGCACACTATGTACGCCTGTAATTTAATGTGAAATCCCCCGGAAAAGACAAATATAATCATTTTTTTGCACCACTCTTCCTGTCGCAAAGCCATTCAGAATAATTCAATTATACGCTTTAGTGACTGACAGTCAAGGAAAATCTGCTTTTAATTGCTTGTTTTTCGCCCAATACCCAGGATCGCGTTGAAATAATTCTTTATCCAGCTCCAGTGCAGAAAGATATGCAAAGCCATCAAAACCACAAAAAGAAGCGCCAGATAGAAATGGATATCACCCCATTGGTGACGGGTCATTGACCACAGCTGTTTTATCTGCTCTCCACTGCGGCCACCATGCAGCACACGACCACGCCCCCCGGTGCCGGGAAGCAGAATGTACTTCAAAATAAAGCCCGTTAAAGCCAGACATACCAGGTTGATAAAGCTGACGAAATCAACAACAAAATTCAACGTTCCGCGTTTCATCATGTCTATCGAGTCCGATCCCCGAAATCCAGCCAGGCTTCAATAATATAAAAACGCATTTTCGCATAGCTTTCGTTGAAGTAAAGCAAAATCGCATCAAAAATCGTTGTTTTTATGCAATGCATACAACCGATACTATATAAAAAGGCACAAAAACAATCAGTGAGGTAAGATATGATGGTTTCAGCACAAACGATAATAGCTTCAGGCGATTGGTGGCAGACAACTATCGGCTACAGAATCATGGGCAACGAGATTTGGCGATTTCTGATTGTTTTGCTCGTGGTGTTGGTCACAATGGCGGCAGGCAAAATCGTCCAGTTCGTAATCAACAGCTTTACAGTCCGCAGAGACAAAAAACGCGGCCTAACAGCCCTGACTCTATTTTTAAGATGCCTGACAAAGCCTATATCAGTGGCCTTTTTTGCTGTGGCTTTATTCATCTGCAAGGCTTTCATGCTCTTTGGCGAGGAAGCTATCAGCCCGGCAATCGCGGACTACTGGACAAAAATTGTCCAGGCCGTTGCTGCCATCGCATTAGCTTATGCGTTGTATCGGCTGGTCGATATCATCGAACATTATCTACTGCGATGGACAGGTAAGACTCAGACGAAGATGGATGATATGCTGGTGCCTGTGATAAGAAAATCGCTTCGCGCAACTATCACCATTATAGCCGCACTGTGGATTGCCGATGGGATTTTGGATGCCGAGATAAGAACGATTCTGGTTAGTGCCGGCGTCGGTGGTATTGCTATCGCACTTGCTGCCAAGGACACGATTGCCAATTTCTTCGGCTCGATTGCGATTTTTGCAGACAGGCCTTTTCAAATTGATGAGATGATAAAAATCGCAGATCATGTGGGCCCCGTTGAGCAAGTCGGATTCAGAAGCACGAAAATCCGCACACTTCAGGGACATCTCGTGACCGTACCAAATAGTGTAATTGTAAACTCCGCTGTGGAAAACGTTGGGAGACGCCCCTATATTCGCAGGAAATCCAACATCACCATAACTTATGATTCAGGTCAACGCGGCGCTGAGCGGGCGGTTCAGATTATAAAAGAGGTTTTATCCAATGCGCCCGAGATAAATACTGATTCCAAATATCCGCCAAGGGTCTATTTCAGCGACTTCAACGACTGGTCGCTGAATATTTACATGAGTTACTGGGTCAAGCCCCCCGACTATTGGCTGTATCACGAAGTCAACGAGCGCGTCAATATCGAGATTATGAAGCGATTTGAAGCTGAGAAAATCGAGTTCGCATTCCCCAGCCAGACGCTTTATATAGAGAAAAATTGAGATGCTAAAGAGTTGATTGTCGAGGCTTGAGACAGCCGCCGCGTCACAGTGCCGGTAAAGTTAAACTATCTGCGTTTGCACCCCACGAATATCAGGCAGCCGAGTCCCAACAGAGCTATCGTCGCCGGCTCAGGCAGTGTCGTAACGTAAACGGCATCGATGTTGGCGTTGTTAGAGAAGAGACTTTCGCTGAAGTATAAAGTCGCGACATCCGTTGTCGGATTGTATTCAGCCAGGCTGCCATTCGCGAACGTCAGCCCGCCAAGCGTCGCAGCACCCTCGGTTGAAAGAATAATGTTGCTGCAGTCAAGGATGTACGCCGCATCGATGTTTTCAGAGCTGTCGAACAAGCTTCCATCAAAAAATAAAGTTGCTACGTCGGTTGTAGGGTTGTACTCGATAAGATCGCTTTCGCTGAAGCTCAGCCCGCCAAGTGTTGACGCGGCAGTACTTGAAAGAATAATATTGCCATTATCAAGGATGTGCACCGCATCGATGTCTTCATCGCCGCCGACGAACAAACTTTCGTCGAAGTACAACGTTCCCACATCAGTTGTCGGATTGTACTCGATAAGGTCACCATTCCCAAATGTCAACCCACCGAGTGTTGCCCCGCCCGCAGTTGAGAGAATAATATTGCTGTTGGCAAGCACGTGAACGGCGTCAATTTCCTCATCACCGGCAAATGAGCTTTCATCGAAGTACAATATTGCGGTGTCGGTTGTCGGGTTATACTCAGCTAAGTCGCCGTCAGTGAAGGTCAATCCACCTAATGTTTCCGTCGCGTCGGTTGAGAGAATAATAGAAGTCGCGCTGACCGGTGAAGCGAACAATATTGACAACGTCCCTAAGGCGAAAATCACTAAAATGGCATCTGCACGTACACAGGCAATCTTTGCTTTGTGTCCTTCATGTTCTGCATGGCGTCGAATCTTATAGGCACAATCCCGCATTACGCCAAGGAGTATGCCGAAGCCGCCCTCATCCACAAGGCCAGCTTCATCGTTGGCAAGCTCCATTAAGTCATCGGCTATTTTTAAGGCCTCTGAAATGTATTTGTTCTTTCGATTATCCATTTTCTTATCTCCTGGCGTGCTGCTTATCCGGTACACGTTAAAAACTTAGCACAGGCTGATGTAGCAGAGTATTGTAAGAACTA
>JAUWLI010000210.1 GCA_030613765.1 Phycisphaerae bacterium | reverse complement strand
CGTTCCACTGCCCGGATTCAGCTGCGCCCCGAGAGTGACCACACCCGAATGGTTTATAGCAATGTCCCCACCGCTGGTGTTGATGATTCCGCCGGTATTGTCGAATGTTGTGCCATTAGAAGTAAAGCTGCCGCCATCCGTATTTATAGAAGCACTTATATCAACGCCGGTCGTTGCGTTCAGGATTAGGTTCAGCAGATCAGCGGCATTGTCGGTGGCGGTCACGCCAATCTGGGCGTTGACCTCGATGTCATCTTGCGCATTCAGGGTAAGCGTAGGAGCCTCAACACTCCCCCCACCAAGGGTCGTCAGATCCACGCCAATCGCACTATTCACGATAATTCTTCCCATACCGTTTCCACTATCGTCATCAAATGTATCAACCGACACAGACGTGCCATTCTGAAGTGATCCTATAATGCTCGCCACATTGATTGTGCCTGTATCCTGATCAGGAGTGGCGGGGTCCCAAGCGGGACCGTCATCCATATTAACAGTTGCATTAGTGAGAGTAACATCAGTCGGGTCAATAAGGAAAATACCCGCCTTACCGTTTGTTGCACTGGCATCAACCATACCATAAATCTCAACATATTCCCTGCCGGAGGCTTCGACAAAACCGCCGTCGCCTGATTCGCTGCCGCCTTTAGCTTCGATCCTTGCATCCGCCCAGAATAGTGCGGTATCCGGTGAATACGCGATAACCTCCCCGCCATTACCATTGAGTCCTGCGTTCGCCGTGGTCAGACTATCCGAACTAAGGGCCACAACTTCACTGGCCGTCAGGTCGACGTTGCCGCCGTGTGATTCAGTACCATCGGCATGGATTGTACCAAATTGTCCGACCCGAGAACCTTCCATTGCGATCTGTCCGCCTTCGCTGCCGGAAGCCTCGATTGTACCGGTATTGGTAACGTCTCCATCAGCGGCAGTGAGTTTTATCTCTCCGGCATTGCCCGTATCGTTAGAGACAGAAAGTGAGCCGACATTTGAAATTGCCTGCGAGTAAATATCCCCCGCTGCAGCGAGTACTATTGTGCCGCCGGCAGCCTCCACCGTACCCTCGTTTAGAACACCTGAACCTTCGATCGGATCGGCTGATTCCGGCAAAGATGGCCCATCTATCTCCAACACGATATCAGAGCCCGGCTCACCGAGGAATACTCTATCCCCGGATGCCATCACGACATATCCGGCTGGACAGCTTATGCTGCCGGAATTAGCAACCTGCCGGCCAATCAGATACACTTTTTCTGCGAAAATATCTCCCTCATTGATTACTGAGCCTTCACCTCCCACAAAATTGTACCGTCCATTTATAAAATCAGCATCCGTTATATTCAGCGCCGAGGCAACCAATTGGTTGACGTTGACTTGGGCCCCATTACCAAAATAAACGCCGGCCGGATTAACGAAGAAAACCCGCCCGTTAGCAAGGAGCGTACCGTTAATAGTGGTCGGATTTGCCGACAGTATCCTGTTCAGCACGGACGCAGTCGTACCGGGCTGGATGAACTGGACGATCTCCGGCCTCGCAATATCAAAACTGCTGTAATTGATAATTGCTCTGTCAGAGGCCGTTATTGTGGTATTGTAACCACTTTGCTGAATGGACACATCGCCATTCACGACCACCGCGCCGTCCGGGCCCGCCAGAACCACTGGCAGTGAGGCATTGAAAAACATACAGAAAGTCAGGAAATAGACGATCACGGACCTAAACAATCTTTTTTGTGAGGACGTTCTTAAGAGATTCATATCTCTCCTCCTTACTAAAGTAATCCTACAAATTATTTCCACATTCTAACAACTTCATTGGACAAGTGTTTTAATAACGATATCTCAAGCTAAAGTTAAATCGGCCGTCACCCTTATCAGTCTCCTCAGTTGCCCGTAAAGGCCAGCCGTAATATATGCCTGCGTTAAAATTATCTCCAATCTCTATAACCACGCCGGCCCCTACCGAGCAAAGCTCATGAATTTCCTGTTCGGCCCACAGCGGACTTTTTATCTTGGCTCGGCCGTAATCAACAAAAACTAAAGGAGCCAGCTTTGTGAGCCAGGGTTTCTCCTCCTTCGACTGCTCTGATCCGGTCACGCGTTCCTGCTGAGCCTCGTTATGCTTCACGAGGTCAAACTCATACTGGGCGGACATAATTATACCGCCGTCAGCAACAATCTCATCTTCCTCATAGCCCCTGACAGAGTATAATCCTCCGAAGGTCGTCATTTTTGCAGGAACTAATCTCTCGTCGGAGGTTATCAGCCGGAAGGTGCCGCTAAGTCGATTAACCTTCTTCTCGTCCAGATACATACTGTGACTGGCGGAAAGGTTATAAATAGTAAAATCAGCATCATCCTGTCTTAGCTCGATGTCCACCTCGTCATCGGTACCACTCACATTTGTAAACGTGTTGAATGAGACGGACGTATCAGACAAATCCTCCGAACGATGGAGATGGACTCCTGCACCAAACAGATCCATGTCAACATCAGTTGCTATTCCCAGGGAAGGCGTTACTTTACTTCTTTCGTGAGAATAGGAACCTGTAATGTCAAAAAACCAGTCATCCTTCTGAAAAATGTTGTAACTCAGAATGCCGCCATAGAATGAGCCGTTACCTATGAAATCAATTCCTGTCACGCCCGGTGTATCGAACTGGCTGTAACCGGCATAAAGATTAAGACGTAAACGAGGCGTGAAAACCGGAAGGTTATAACTGCCGAAAAGTGCGTATTCGTCCTCTATCCCTTTCTCCCAGGGGGCTTGATACATGACGGAGAATCTGTCATCAATACCTGTAAGATTTGTATTGATGATGCCAAATCTTGGTGACCATTGCCTGTCCTCTGTGCCTGCGTTATCTGCCTGCAGGTACCAGTGCCATGGATTTGATTCATATACATCATAGGTCAACTTTAGGGCGTTAGGCTCTGTACTTCTCGAGATAACTGCGCTAACATATCTATCCGGATTGAGGTTGAGCAGATTCACAAAATTGCCAAGTTCTCTTTTCTTGATTACCTCACCTATTTGTACAGGCGACCAGGAGTGAAGCACGGAGTCCTTCAAAAATCCTTCTTTCTGCTCCTGCCGGTCGAAATCGTACCTTTCTACCGCAACCTTTGCTACCTTCCCTTCGATAACCTCTATTGGCAAAATCTTGTCTCCAAATTGAGCTTCACCCTCGACCGCTTGAGCCGGGACGTATACATAAATACCGACGTACCCCTTCTCCTGGTATATTGAGAGTACATACTTTGTTAAACCCTGTATGCTCTTAAGTGAAACCTCTCGGTCTTTTCCCGGCTCAACAACAATATCAAGGAAAGCTCGAAAGTCGTAAATCTCATCAACAGCTGCACCTTCCTTTGCAGGCGGTTTATAGATAAGCGGCATGTTCTCGAACAGCTCTGCCGTAGAAACCAAATTGTTGCCGTTTATGCGTAGTTCTTTAACAACAAAACGTGGACTTGTGTCTTCGGGAAGCGCAAGAGCCTGTTCGGCTAAAGATGTCTTGTCCTCCAGAGTCTCTAATAAGCTGTCCAGTGCTTTTTCCAGTTCTGCTTTCTTGGTCTCTGCTTCGGTTTCTGCTGTCCCGGCAGATGTAAGAACAAGAAGGCACATCAGTATTACTATGGCTGACCATCTCGGAAAGCTCATCTGTATCCTCCACAAAGAAACAGGAACTTCTACCTTATCTTTATCCTTAATAGCAAACGTTTAGTAAACAGATGGCAACGTCGTGCGCTGGTTTAGAATGGGTGTATCTCCAACCTTACGATTCTTACGGCTAATTAAATGAGAAGAATACACAACTATCACCACCTTTTATTCCTGGAATCAAATCGACCTCCCTGCCATAAACCTACATTATCCCAGAAAGAACCATCTTTGTAAAGACAAAAATTGATAAAATTACTCACTTTTTATATTAAATTCATCGTGTTTTACCTACATTGATACAGTTATTCTCACTCCGTAGAACAGTGAGAGCACAATCATATTATTTGTTCGCCTCCGGACAAGCAATGGAAAAATAAAGAGTAACAAAAATAGCTAATACCAGGCAGCGTAATCCAGCACCAGCCGTATGTTTATGGGACGTTGAGGCGAAAATCCTCATAATATCAAAAATCCAGCCGGACTTAATCATACAAGGTCGCGAACTGTGCGTTGGCTACAATGCAACCGATCTCAGAGGACATCCTCTTGCAATAGTCTCCTTCTTGCTTTCCATCGTTGTATTTAGCCCCCGCAATTTATTGCGCGGGGTGCCTTTATATTTCCCCTCGTCCACTGGCCGGATTTTTTAGTCTTATATTCACCCAAATAAAACCGCTATAAACCTCAAGTCCGCCATCTGTGTGTGGTTTTCTCAAAATACCATAATACTAAGGCTTTTGGAGTAAAATGTTGGTTATTTGCAGTAAGGCAAACAGCCGAGCAGTGAATGAGGAAGCAGGAGCGACTGATGAAAAGAAACGCCCCACTCCCTGCTGGTTCGCTACTCCTCTTTGTCTATACAAGGGTGATCTTCTACTTCACCGTGGCATTGGCGGATCTGCTCAGGCGAACAGTCCTCCGGCTTTCCCTTCAAGTTTTCCGGCTTCTGGCATCCTTCTTTGTTCTCTTCGCAACAGCACATTTCTGATTTCCTTTCTTTCCTGGACAATTATCGAACTTCACATCCAACATCATGTTAATCGCTTCTTTCCACTTGGCGAAGGTCTCTTCATTGAGTCGATAGTGGACGTAGTAGCCGCGTTTCTCATCGATCACAAGGCCAGCTTCTCGCAACACACGCAAATGCTGGGAGACTGCACTTTGCGTTATACACAGCCGGTGTGCCAAGGCGTTAACACACAGGGCACGACCTTTGAGGAGTTGGACAATCCCCACTCGCGTCCCAACTGACAGGACCTTCAACCACCGAGCCAACTTGTCTACTTCTTTGTTCATATAAGTATCTGCATATATACTAATACACTTCTGTTAGGATGTCAACCAATTATTCGAAAAAAAAAATCTTGTCAGTAGCTTTGACCTCCTCGACCTACCGATCTCACCCATCCAATTGCTGTCAACATATGGTCCATTATGTGAACATAAGAAAATATTGTCGATATCTTATTCAATCATATTGAGAGACCGAATTATGCGTAACTTACTGAAAAGTGCAGCGATAGTTAACGCCCCTCCCAGAAACAATGCAATAGCAGGTCCAAGTGAAAAATCGAGATAATATCCGAACAACAGGCCTCCTATGGAGGCTATTACGGCCACTGCCCAGGCAATAAGCATTCGGGTGCCCCAGCGAGATGAAAAGAGAGCTGATGTAGTGGCCGGAATTATAAGAAAAGCAAACACCACAACCACGCCGGCAATCCTAACCGCCACTACGATCACGACTCCAACTAATGCATAGAATAGAAAGTCCCACCATACAACTTTCACCCCCTTCGTAATGGCACCCTGGTAATCCTCTGAAATCCTTAGCAATGGTTTTCGGAAAATATAAAAGCAGAATCCTATAGCGCAAAAGACAATCAAGCTCCCCATGATTTCCGGCAATTCTGTCCACAAAAGGCTGCCTGCTAACATTTCATCCATATGCGCATGGCCGGGAGCAATACCAATCAGAAAAAGAGCAGAAGCGGCGGCAATGGCGTAAGAAATTCCAATTACCGCCTCGATTGAGATTTGTATAACTCTACTTCGAACTAAAGCATAAAACGCCGCTATGAATAGGACGCAGCCAAATGAAAAT
>JAUWLI010000067.1 GCA_030613765.1 Phycisphaerae bacterium | reverse complement strand
GGGATTTGGTAAGCTGCAAGTAGTACCAGATTTCTTTATGAGGTTTTTCGGAGATGAACAGGGCTTATGAAAAGAGCAAGTGTTATCAACATCGGCAATGAGCTGCTTTCGGGTCAGGCAGTAAATACAAATGCTGCATATTTAGGCGAACAACTGCTTACAATCGGCATACCTGTAGTCAGCACATATATTATCGGTGACGATATAGATTCGATTGTACGGTCGTTTAATTTGGCGTGCAATGATGCTGACTTTGTTGTAGCAACCGGAGGTCTTGGCCCAACTGATGATGATTTGACCCGGCAGGCGTTGGCAAAATTGCTTGGCAGCGAATTGCAACTGCAAGAGGACCTCCTTCAGACTATACAGGCCTTTTTCACCAGCCGGAATCGACAAATGTCCTCAAAGAATAAGATTCAGGCATATATCCCAGCCGGGGCGAAAGCGCTTGCGAACAATCTTGGTACAGCTCCGGGCATTATGGCCGAAGTAGAAGGCAGATTGCTTTTCGTGCTGCCAGGTGTGCCATCGGAAATGAAGCGAATGTTTGAAGAGTCGGTTCTCCCGGAGCTTAAAAGGCTATCTACAGAGCAGGTTGTGGTCGTACGAAAACTAAGATGCTTTGGAACAGGCGAATCGAATATCGCTGAATCGCTCGGTGATATCATGCAGCGAGGCAGGAACCCGTTAATCAACTGCACGGTCAGGCACGGTGTGATTACCCTGCACATTATCGCAACGGCGAAAGATAAAAGCCAGGCACAACAAATGGCCGAAAAAGACGAGAAATCGCTCCTTAACAAGCTCGGAGAGCTTGTATACGGTACAGAGGAACAGACCCTGGCCGAAGTAGTAGGCGAAAAATTAGCTCAGCAGAAACATACAATCGCTGTAGCTGAATCGTGCACAGGCGGCTGCATAGCCAAACTGCTGACCGACATCCCCGGCGCGAGCAGATATTTCACACACGGCTGGGTTACTTACAGCAACGGCGCCAAGACCAGTGAACTTGGCGTATCTGCCCATCTTATTGAACAACACGGAGCTGTCAGCGAACAGGTTGCTGAGGCTATGGCCCGAGGTGCCAGAAAAAGGGCTGGAACGACTTTCGCAATCGGTGTAACCGGTATAGCCGGCCCAAGCGGTGCAAACGAAAAGAAACCCGTCGGCCTCGTATTTATTAGCGTTGATTCCGATTACGGGTGTGAAACTAAACATTTTATTTTTCATCACGACAGGGATTCCATACGACTTCGAGCGGCACAAACGGCACTAAACATGCTCCGGCTAAAATGTAAAATGTAGGCTTGACAAACTGGTTTTATAATGATATAATAAACAATTGCCGGGGATAGCAGCAAATTATAGAGGCACACGTGGCAAAAAAACGTAGACATTTAGGTGAAATACTCTACAAAGCCGGGTTGGTACAAAAAGAGGCACTTATCAAAGCCATTAAGACCTCAAAAACCAATCATAAACGGCTCGGCCAGGTATTGCTCGAATCGGGTCTGCTCGACGAAGAAACTTTAGCCAAGGCAATCGCGAAGCAATTTGGATTAGAATACGTCAACCTTGACAAGACTACCATCCCGCCTGATGTATTAAAGCTTGTACCAGAAGACGTTATAAAAAGGCACAATGTCCTTCCTCTTTCCATGAATAATGGCAAGTTATGTCTGATTATCAGCGATCCATTGGATTTAGACGCGATGGATACCGTTCGTTTTCGCTTGAATACCGAATTGGACTGCCACCTTGCAATCGCTTCGAAAATTCGCTCCTACATTCAAGATTCTTTCGACACGAGAACGAAAGAAGAGGATGACAAGCTCAAACATAGCATTGATGCGACTGCAGCCGAACTTGCCGAGGTCAGCAACGAGTTACAAGAGGCAGCCCTTCGCGCCGAAGCCGCAGGCAGTGGTGACGACGGTCCGATTGTCAGGCTGGTGAATCTCATAATAGATAGTGCCTACTATATGCGGGCCAGCGACATCCATGTCGAACCAATGACCGACAGGGTGCGCGTACGATACCGTGTCGACGGAGTCTGCCTGGAAAAAGACAATATCCCCAAGAATATGCAGGCCCCGTTAACTACACGTTTTAAAATTTTGTCCGGTATGGATATTGCCGAAAAAAGATTACCTCAGGACGGTAGAATTAAGCGTACAATTGGAGGCCAGGACATCGACTTTCGTGTTTCAGCTCTGCCAGGCTACCATGGAGAAAGTATAGTATTGCGAATTTTGCGTCCTGATGCGGTCAACGTTGGTCTGCAGGCGCTGGGTTTTGAACAGGATGATTATGAGCGATTTCAGCGTATAATCAAAAGGCCTAACGGCATCTTTTTGGTTACAGGCCCGACCGGCAGCGGTAAGACCACAACGCTGTATGCAGCATTGCAGGCACTAAACAAGTCGGACACGAAAATCATTACTGCTGAAGACCCTGTGGAATACAACTTCGCCGGGATGAATCAGGTCCAGGTAAGAGAAGAAATCGAATTAACATTTGAAGTAATTCTGCGGTCAATGCTGCGCCAGGCTCCGAACATCATACTCGTTGGTGAAATTCGAGACGGCGTTGTTGCGGATATTGCAATTCAGGCGGCGCTCACGGGGCACCTGGTTTTCAGCACACTGCATACCAATGATGCCGCCAGTGCAATTACACGTCTGATAGATATGGGTGTTAAGCCGTTCCTCGTAGCCAGTTCAATACAAGCGATTATGGCACAGAGACTTATAAGAGTCATTTGCGATAAATGCAAAGCAATTGATGAAAATCCAGACATGCACCATTTACGATTACTCAATATTAGTCCGGAAGATATCGAAAAACAACCCATCTACAAGGGGATGGGATGTTCCCAGTGTCAGGACACCGGCTACAAAGGCCGACAGGCTATATTTGAGATGGTGGAAATGAACAATGAGCTGAGAGAGTTGGCCTTTACAAAAGCACCTTCAACAGAATTGAAAAAGGCGGCGGTAGCAAGTGGAATGAGAACGCTGATGGAGGACGGCAAGATCAAAATATTTAGAGGAATAACGACACCGGAGGAAGTGGCGAGAATAGCGCAAACAGAAGGTGTTGTAGTAGATTAGACAAAATAGTACTTAAGGATTCTGGAATGGCAACGGTTAATATGGACAGGTTACTGCAGGCCTGTGTCACAATGGGAGGCTCAGATATACATCTGACAGTTGGTCGACCCCCTGTAATGAGAATCGACGGCCGACTCAGGTCGCTGGAAACCAAGGTGCTTGGGCCTGACGATACTGTAGCTTTAATGAAAAGCATCACGCCTGACCGAAATCAACAGGAACTTCAGGAGGAAGGTGGAACCGACTACGGCTTTGCCTTTGGAGATGAAGCAAGATTTCGTGTCTCCATTTTCAAACAAAAAGGAAATACTTCACTGGTCCTTCGTCTCATCCCAACGAAAATCATGTCTTTTGACGAAATAGGCTTGCCCGAGATTTGTGCCGCATTGTGCCGCAGGCCCAGAGGAATGTTTTTGGTTACAGGCCCGACTGGAAGCGGTAAAACCACTACCCTGGCTTGCATGGTAAACTATATTAACGAAAACTTTGACCGCCACATCATAACAGTTGAAGAGCCCATAGAATATTATCACTCTCACAAAAAATCCGTTATTAATCAGCGTGAAGTCGGTGTTGATGTTCCGAGCTTCGGAGAGGCGCTAAGACGAATTTTAAGAATGGACCCTGATGTGATTCTCGTAGGTGAATTGCGGGACCTGGAAACCATCGAATCGGCTATTAGAGCTGCTGAAACCGGGCACCTTGTCTTTAGTACCTTGCATACCACAAGCGCCGCAGGCACAATTACGCGAATTATTGACGTCTTCCCTGTAAACCAGCAGGAGCAAATTCGCATTCAGCTAAGCAGTAATTTGATAGCCGTCCTCAGTCAAGCCCTTTGTCCATTAGCGGCCGGTAAAGGAAGAATTGCCGCTTATGAGTTTATGGTTGTAACTCCTGCTATCGCCAATCTTATCCGCGAGAACAAAACGTATCGAATCGATTCAAGCATTCAAACCGGCAAAAGATTGGGAATGCAGCTTCTCGATGAGCACCTCTGGCAGTTTTATGATAGCGGCAAGATTACTCAGGAGGAAATGATGGACAAGAGCCGTCAGCCAGGCATGTTGCAAGATAAAGTCAACGCCAAACTTAAGGCCTTAAAGTCGAAAGTAAAGAGAAAAGCTGCAGCCAAGGAAATGGAGGACATCGGCCCAGTCTTTCGGACCTGATTACCTGTTTGCAAACCGGATTTTTCAGAATACCAGCCAAAAAAACAGACCTGGCTGGTATTTTTTTTATATCTCGATTTTAAGGCAACGAGTTCGGTATTATGGTTTTTTAGTGCGGCGCAGTTGAGAAAATCTGAGGTAAATAGCAGTATATTAGCAGATACAGGGCAAAATATACAGTTAACATGGTAAAACTGGGATATGAGGACGTAGAGCAGGTTAGTCCTAATAACCAGATGTCTAATGCGTAATTTATTTGTAAAGAAGACTTTAATGTTATATAATAGAGAAAACCTGGAACTGGACTGATTATAGGGCAAAACTGAGATGGCAAAAGTCAAGACATCGCAAAAGCTCCCTCCTATAGAGCAATTAAGAAGTAGAACGCTCGGAAGAATACTCATAAAAATGGGCGTTCTAACCAGAGAAAAGGTACATGAATGCCTGAAAAACCAGAAACAGCGGAAAGAGACTGTACAAATAGGCCAGATATTCCTTGAACTTGGCTTGATTGATGAAAAGCAACTGCAAATTGCCCTTGCAGCCCAGCGGGGGATGGAATATGTAAACCTCGGCGAAATTGATATTCCTCTTGATGTAGTTGAGAAGGTGCCGACCCAAATGGCAAAGACATATCATATTGTGCCGATTCACTATAATCAAGAGCGAAACGAATTGACTATCGTTCTTGACAATCCCGACAATTTCAGAGCAACCGATGACTTGAGCACGCTGATGGGCTTTAAAGTTAGCGCGAAGGTAACCGATTCTAAAGCAGTTGAAGATGCTCTGAATAAGTATTATGAGACGCAAAGCAGCGATGAAAATATCAACGAGTTGATAAGCGAAATACAAGGAGACACATTCCTTTCGGAATTTGACGGCAGGAACCAAAGTATCGACCTGGATGAATTAAAGGAGCTTTCAGAGTCTAATCCTGTCAAAAAACTCCTGAACCTTGTTCTTCTGCAGGCCATTCGGGATAAGGCGTCGGATATCCATTTTGAGCCGTTTGAAAATGAATACAAGATGCGTTACCGCATTGACGGTGTGCTTTATGAAATGGTTCCGCCTCCGAAGTACATCGCAGCGGCGCTTAGCTCGCGTATAAAAGTTATGGCAAACCTGGATATTGCTGAGAGGCGATTGCCACAAGATGGCCGAATATCACTGACGGTCCAGGGCAATCCGGTTGATTTGCGTGTTAGTGTTTTGCCTACAATGTTCGGCGAAAGTGTAGTACTGCGTGTTCTGGACAGAAGTCAGGTCAGTTTTGATCTGGAAAAGCTGGGTTTGAGGCAGCAAGATCGTGAATTAGTCCGTCAGCTTATCCATAAACCCAACGGTATTATCATTGTTACGGGCCCCACGGGATGTGGCAAGACTACGACCCTATATTCGGCCATGAATGAGCTTAATACCGTTGAAACAAAGCTAATCACTACTGAAGATCCCGTAGAATATGATATTGATGGTTTGATTCAGGTTCAGATGAAGCCGGATATCGGACTGACATTCGCAAGGTGCCTGAGGAGTATACTTCGCCAGGACCCTGATATTATACTGGTCGGTGAAATTCGTGACCTTGAAACAGCGGAAATCGCAGCCCAGGCATCACTGACGGGCCATGTGGTGTTCACCACGTTGCACACAAACGATGCCCCGAGTTCGATAGCACGTCTCCTGGATTTGGGGGTTGAGCCGTTTCTTGTTACTGCTACGATCGAAGGTATTGTTGCTCAGAGATTGGTCAGGAAAATATGTGAAAAATGCAAAACACCCTTCGAGCCAACTGAGGGCCAACTGTCGGAATTGTCACTTACGCCGGATGATATCAAGGGCAAACAGTTTTATTATGGCAGGGGCTGCAATAAGTGTAATAATACCGGTTATAGAGGGCGAACGGGTGTTTTCGAGATTATGACATTCAATGATGAAATACGTGACCTGATAATGAATCAGGCTTCGACAAATGTATTGCGTGCAGCGGGCCAAAAGGCAGGTATGAGATTATTGCGTGATAACGGCCTGGCTACATTGTACGATGGGATTACCACTATAGATGAGATTGTGAAAGAAACAGCTACGGAAATGTAAGAGATTAGAAAACAAAAAGGACCGTTGTGCTTTATCGGAATAGAAAATGGCTATCAATAATCAGTTACGTTTCTTTTGTAGTTTTATATTCTAAAGGAGGTGTTCAGAATGCCTGTTTTCAAATATGAAGCGCTAGACTCGCAGGGTGTGGCGATAAAAAATGAAATAGAGGCGCTTAGTCAGAAAGAAGCAGTAAGCAAAATACGAAATATGGGTTATTTCCCCACGAAGGTTCACGCTCGCGGGGCAGCCAGGAAGACGGCAGCAAAGGCTGCTGCAAGGCCAAAACGAAGGCGTGGTGCCAGCGGCAAGGTCAGAGTCAAATATATAGCCGAGTTTGCACGACAGCTTTCAACCCTGCAGGATGCGGGGCTGCCTATATTGCGTTCACTGAGGATTCTGCAGGACCAGCAAAAAGGGGGAACATTCAAAAAAGTCATTGGTTTTGTTGGCGACGACATCGAGGGCGGTTCAACCCTATCGGAAGCATTGGGCAGATGCCCAAGAGCTTTTGATCGACTGTTTGTCAATATGGTTGCGGCCGGCGAGACTGGCGGCGTGCTGGATTTAATCCTTTCCCGCATTGCTGACTTTATGGAAAAAGCGCAAAAACTTAAAGCCCGAGTAAAAAGCGCAATGGTCTATCCCTGCGTGGTTTTGGGCGCGGCTTTTACAATTCTGCTGTTGTTGATGTGGAAAGTAATACCGCAGTTCGAGTCGGTTCTGACTGAAATGACGGGAGGTGCCGAGCTGCCAAAGATAACGCAGGGAGTGCTCGCAGTAGCCAACTGGATCGCAACACAATATGGCTGGGCCTTCCTGTTGGCAGCACCATTTGTAATAATTTTTCTGCTTAGACTTATAAAGCAGTGTCGTCCCGGCAGAGTGGCCCTGGATACCGTCAAATTGAAACTGCCTGTACTCGGTCAGCTCACCTCTAAAATAGCTGTTACTCGGTGGACAAGAACATTGGGAACCTTGATTAGCGCCGGTGTGCCAATCCTGGATGCCATTAACGTTACCCGCGAGACAGCAGGAAATGAGGTTTTTGCCAACATGCTTGGCAATGTTCATAACTCTATCCGGCAGGGTGACACGTTTGCCGGTCCGTTACGGCAGTCCAAGACCGTTGACCTGATTGTATCCAACATGGTTGCCGTAGGTGAGGAAACGGGTGACCTGGATAAGATGCTTCTGAAAGTAGCCGACAATTATGACGAGCAGGTTGACGTGCTTGTAGCCTCATTAATGTCCCTGCTTGAGCCTATTATGATTCTTGTTCTTGGCGCTGTTGTTATGATCATCGTGCTGTCGGTTTTCCTGCCAATGATAACCATTATCACGACGTTAAGCGTCTGATGAAGACTAAAGAAATAAATAGAGCGTTTACTTCAATAATCAAGGAGAAGAAAGTGAAACCAATAGCCAAGCAATCCAACAAAAAAAGGGCATTTACTATTGTAGAGCTGCTGACCGTTATGAGCATCATCATAATTCTCATGGGCCTGCTTGCTCCGGCGATGAACAGGGTCAGGCGATATGCCAGGAAAGTAAGCCAGAAAAACCAGTTCCACAGTATCGACGTTGCTTTGGAGATGTTCCGTTCTGAGTTCGACGGCTACCCGGACTCCGGGCCGACAGACACGGCAACTCCGCCACAATCTTACTGTGGTGCAATGAAACTTGCTGAAGCTATGGTGGGTTGGGACTTGTTGGGCTTTCACCCGGATTCGCGTTTCAGAAATGACGGTACAGATGGTGCGGCCCCGCCTACCTTACTATATGATCCCCTTACTCTGAAAGCCAGAGAAGAGCATTATCTGCCGCTCGAAAATGCCAATGCTTATAAGCTGGAAGATATATACCCGAATATCGCAACATCACCCTTCAATGGTGAAAGATTTGTTTTGTGTGATTCTTATACTCGCGTAATGAATATCAATACCGGAAAAAAGATTGGTATGCCCATACTTTACTACAAGGCAAATACCTCTCTTGCCGCACATGACCTCACGAACCAGAATAATGTGCAGAATATTTACAAGTATCAGGACAACCACGATCTTGTCGGGCTTGGCAAGCCATGGGATCCCGGAGGCGTGCCGCATACGCTTTCCACCGATCCTCTACAGTTTTATAGAAGTACATGGAACGAAAAGGTCAGCGCGATGAACAGGCCTTACCGGGCGGATTCTTTTATCCTGATTTCGGCAGGTTTTGATGGTGAATATGGTACGCCTGACGATGTGTTTAATTTCGCAGATTAGTTGGGAGCTGATATGTACTTAGGGACGAAGAGGGCGGTGATGAAGAAAACTACAGTTATTGTAGCAGTAATGATTATGTTTCTGGCCGGCAATAGCACGCAAGCTGGAGTTAGTTTGATTATGAACGGTAGCTTCGAAAAAGACGGTATTATAAATGACATTACAGCAGAGGCACCTCGAAGATGGTGTGATGTCAACTTGCCGGCAGGCCAATTCGGGGGAAAGGTAGAAACAATTTGGAAGACCTATGGCGACTACTCGTTGAGTCTGTATTCGGGATATGGAATGTTTAATGCCGGGGATATGGCAACAGTTTCTCAGCAGGTGTACCTTGCGGACGTTAGCCAGATTATTTTTGATTTGAGATTAGGTACCTATGCCGGTTACCCATGGGACCCAGCCAAACGCAGTGCTCTTTTGCTGATTGACGGCAACGTGGTTTGGGATTCGAGCGACTGGACGCCGGATGCAAGCGGCGAGTACCGAAACCAGATGGCTGATGTTAATGAAATATATAAAGATGCAGATCTGCATACACTCTCATTAGCCATAAGAGCTAATGTGACTGGAATGGAATACGCTTTTAATTACCTGGCGCAGTGGGATTTTGTAAAGTTCGATACCTATTGCGGAGGCTTTGGTTATCTTCCGGAGGACCTCAACTTTGACTGCTATGTTAATGAACTCGACTTGAAATTGCTGACAGAGCAATGGTTGGGCGAAGAGTTGAACCAGGAGTACGACTTATTCAGTGACGACGAAGATATTATCAATTTTCCTGATTTTGCAACGTTTTCATCGTATTGGCAGGATACTAACTGCCCGCAGACAGTTTGGTGCGGCGGCAGCGATTTTAACCGGAGCGGAACGGTTGATTTTACAGATTTGATGATATTTGCCGACCATTGGCTGGGACAGGTTGTCTTCCTGCTATCTGATTTAGCCGAAGATGATATTGTGAACTTTAAGGACTTTGCGTTTTTTGCAGAGATGTTCACGAGTAATACCGACTGGAAAAACTGGCAGGATGAGAACTGCTTTGAGATGGAGTTATTGGCTGCCGACCTTGATTATAACGGCATCGTTAATTTGCGTGACCTGGCGATTCTAATCGGCGATTGGAAGAGCGAAGGGCCGTGCATCAGAAGTGATATCGACGGCTCAGGAATCGTTGACTATGGCGACTTTTCCAGACTGGTTGATGAATGGCTTTTAAAAAGCTGGCTATACGGCCTGGAATGAAATAATGAATTTATACAAAAGGAGATAGCTGTGAAGCGTGAAAAAACAGGATTTACGCTTGTGGAATTATTAACGGTTCTTGCGATAATCGCATTGCTGGTTGGGCTGCTTATACCCTCACTTACTCTGATACGCAATACCGCAAAGGAGGCAAAGCAAAAGGCCCAGCTTACCGAGATTGGTCTGGCCCTGACGGCCTTTCGGAATGACTATGGTGATTATCCGCCATCGAACTGGATGGCTCCGCCACCGACTGCCGGAGCTATTGATTACTGCGGGGCACAAAAGCTTGCCGAAGCCCTTTTGGGCCGTGACCTGATGGGATTTCATCCAAAGTCAGACTGGACTGCAACTAATCTTACTTTCTATCCTGCACCTCCACCACCTCAGAATCTGGAAGAAAGAAAAGGGCCATATCTGGAGCTTGCAACTACTAATGCATTTAAGCTGGGCGATTTATATGGCCCGGCGTTGACAGCAAGTCCATTAAACCCGGATACATTCGTAATTTGTGATTCATTTGGCGTAAAAAAAATAACAATTGCTCCAGGGCAGACAGCTAAGGCGGGAACTCCAATCCTTTATTACAGGGCAGACACAGCCAGCAAGACTATAGAACCACCAGCCGCTCCTTTTCAGCGAATTTACAATATCTTTGACAATGTGCCACTCGCCAGCCAGTTGATGAGTATCGCAGATAGCACACAAGCCCATCAACTTGGCAATCCCGCCACTATGCAGGTTTTCTACGATTACATCCGAGATCTCAAGGTGACAGCGAGATTCTGGCCCTACAGACCTGATTCTTACATATTGATTTCAGCAGGAGCGGATGGCTTGTACGGAACAAAAGACGATATTTGTAACTTTGGAAACTAAAATCCAATCTACACTTGATTGAACAAGCTCAATCTATGAAAAGTGACCAAAACAAAACCGGGCTTACACTTATCGAGATGCTGATAGTTGTGGCCATTGTAGTGATACTGACCACAATGGTAATCGGCCTGGCCGGCCGTATTGATAATCAGTCTAAAGAGCAGCTTACGAGAAGTACCATCGCTCTGCTTGAAAGCTCGCTTCAGGAATATCACGACTATCAAGGCACGTTTCCTGTTTCACTAAGTGTTGACGCTAATCAGAATTCAGAA
>JAUWLI010000302.1 GCA_030613765.1 Phycisphaerae bacterium | reverse complement strand
GCGGAAACCACAGCGAATCAGGGCCATGTTCAACAACAGACTATGGCAAGCCTCATCACCTCGAGACCCGGATGGTAGATTGACTCCGGAGAATATTAAGGCAGTCATGGTCGGCATAAATTCAAAGCGACACTCCACCGTGAAGATGGTGGTTAGCGATTTGACATGGATAAAATAATAAAACCACTCCTTATTCTTATCTCTGAGAAAAATCTCCGATCAGAACTTACTTGTAGCCCTCCAATCCATACTGCACACAACCGAGTAAATCCCACCATCAAGAAACAGTTGCAAAATATGATAAAGTAAACCTTGCAGCTTTGGCCATTATGGATAAAAGCAATGCGAACAAATGGCCAATAATATTGTATTTATAGGGTAAATTTGGTATACTAATGAAAGAATAATTCATGCTTATGCACATTTTTATCCTGTTTATTAGAAAAACGTAGACTCATCAGCAAAGAGGCCGGCAAGAGAATAGATTGTGGCAGATATACTAAATATCCCTGATTCAGAACCGATCTCTTCTGTACCACGAACCAAACAATCCGAACTCCAGACGACCGGATTCATATTCGATATCAAGAAGTACGCCATACACGACGGTCCCGGCATCCGCACGACGGTGTTCTTCAAAGGCTGCCCATTGTATTGTAAGTGGTGCCAAAATCCCGAAAGCTGGAAGAAACATCCGGAACTCGGCCTCCGAACAGGCAGATGTATTATGTGCGGCCAATGCGTAGAGACATGCACTCATAAGGCAATTACGTCCGCTGATGACCAACCTGTAACCGATATAAACCTATGCAACCTGTGTGGCGAATGCGTTGATGCCTGTATGGCCGGTGCACGAGAAATCATCGGGCGCCAGACAACCGTCATTGAGGTCATGGCCGAAGTCAAAAAAGATGTTATTTTTTACGACCAGTCCGGCGGCGGCGTCACGTTCTCCGGAGGCGAACCCCTGATGCAGCCGGAGTTCCTTCTTGCACTGCTGAACCAGTGCCAGGTACAGCAGATACACACGGCCGTGGATACAAGCTGTTATGCGGAGCCGGAGATTGTAGAAAGCATCAGTAAAAAAACCGACCTGTTTCTTTGCGACCTCAAACACATGGACAGCGAAAAACACGAACGTTTTACCGGTGTGGGAAATAATCTGATAATGGATAATATTAAACGTCTCTCTGAGGCGGACAAAGAAATCATAATCAGAATCCCGGTCATTCCCGGTTTTAACGACGACCAGGCAAATATTGAAGCAACTGGCAAATTTGCTGCATCTCTACCACATCTCCGCGGTATAGATATCTTACCCTACAATCGCGGCGGAATGGAGAAATCGTCTCGACTCTCGGCCGACACCAAGCTCATGCGGGCCGAAACTCCCGACGAGGAAAAAATGAACTCGATTGCCAGGTCCCTTGACAATTTCGAATTGGAAGTCAAGATAGGCGGCTAATGAATATGAATGAAAGAGTGGCAAAACTTCGTAAACAAAGTGTTGATACAAAACCGTATATCTCCACCGAACGTGCGGAACTGATGACCGATTTTTACAAGAGTGATGTTCCTGCCAATAAATCTGTCCCTCTCTGCCGTGCCCTTTCGTTCAAGTACCTTATGGAGAACAAATCCATTTGTATCAACGACGGCGAACTCATCGTGGGAGAGCGAGGCCCAGCCCCCAGGGCCACACCCACTTACCCCGAGTTATGCTGCCATGACCTGGAGGACCTGCGCATACTCAACACCCGGGAAAGAACAACCTTTGTAGTCACAGAAGAGGTTAGAAATATTTACAAAGAGAAAATAATCCCCTTCTGGTCCGGCAAAACCATACGGGAAAAACTTTTTAGTGCGATGGACCAAAATTGGCATCAGGCGTTCAACGCAGGAGTGTTCACCGAGTTTATGGAGCAGCGTGCTCCTGGCCATGCCATCCTTGACGACAAGATTTATCACAGGGGTATGCTGGATTTCAAGCGTGATATCGCAGAAAACCGCAGGAAACTCGACTATTCCAATGATCCACACGCCAACGAAAAAGACCAGGAATACCAGGCAATGGATATTTGCGCCGATGCTGTCATTATCTTCGCTCAGCGGCACGCCGACAAGGCAATGGAACTGGCGAAACAGGAAACCGACCCCGTACGCCGAAGCGAACTGGAACAAATCGCTGAGGTCTGCTCACACGTACCGGCCAACGCACCGCGTAACTTCCGGGAAGCACTCCAGTCGTACTGGTTCGTGCACTTGTCCGTGATTACAGAGCTGAATACCTGGGACTCGTTCAATCCGGGCCGTCTTGACCAGCACCTGATGCCGTTCTATAAAAAGGGCCTGCAAGAGCAAACCTTAACGCCCGAACAGGCCAAAGAGCTGCTGCAGTGCTTCTGGATAAAGTTCAATAATCAGCCCGCCCCGCCCAAAGTCGGAATCACCGAAGAGCAAAGCGGAACTTATACCGACTTCGCACTTATCAACGTCGGCGGAGTAAAACCAACCGATGGAGCTGACGCAGTTAACAATGTTTCGTATTTGATACTGGATGTGGTTGAAGAGATGCGTCTGACCCAGCCCAGCTCCTGCATTCAACTCAGCAAGAAGAATCCCGACCGGTTCATTCGGCGGGCCTGCGAGGTCATTCGCACAGGCTTCGGTCAGCCGTCGGTGTTTAATACCGACGTCATCATTCAGGAAATGCTCCAGGACGGCAAGAGCTTGACAGACGCCCGTACCGGCGGTCCCAGCGGCTGTGTTACGGTCAGCTCGTTCGGTAAGGAAAGCTGCACTCTGACAGGCTATATTAATTGGCCCAAGATTCTCGAACTGGCCTGCAACAACGGCGTCGACCCCAGCTCAGGCGCCCAGCTTGGCCCTCAAACCGGCGATGCCCGCAAATTCACCTCTTATCAGCAATTGTTCGATGCTTACAAGAAACAGCTCGCTTATTTTATTGACCTGAAAATCAGCGCTAACAATGTCATTGAACAGCTCTTTGCCAATCATATGCCGGCCCCGTTCATGTCCATTATAATGGATGACTGCATTGCCCGTGGATTGGATTATCACAACGGCGGCGCAAGGTACAATCCAACATACATCCAGGGAGTCGGTATTGGCACAGTTACCGATGCGCTGGCGGCAGTCAAATATCACGTTTTCGATCAGCAAAGCGTCACGATGGATGAATTAATGACCGCGACGCAGGCTAACTTTGAGGGTCACGAACGCCTGCATCATACGTTGCTCAATCACACACCAAAGTATGGCAATGACGAGGATTACGCAGATAGTATCACAGAAGAAGTATTCAACGCCTACTACAAGCTCCTCAACGGGCGTCCTAACACTAAGGGCGGAAAGTATCGTGTAAACCTGCTGCCCACAACCGTACATATTTACTTCGGCTCGGTAGCGGGCGCACTGCCCAACGGCAGAAAAGCCGGTGAGCCGGTCTCCGAGGGCATTTCACCCAGCCAGGGCTGCGATACCAAAGGCCCCACCGCAGTTATCAAGTCGGCTGCCAGAATTGACCACGCCCGCACCGGTGGAACACTGCTGAATATGAAATTCAATCCACAGATGCTTGCCGGTGATAGCCTCGATAAGCTTGTCCACCTGATAAGGTCATACTTTAAGCTCGACGGCCATCATATCCAGTTCAACGTCATTGGAACTCAAACGCTTCGTAAAGCCCAGCAAAACCCCCAGCACCATCGAGACCTTATCGTCAGGGTGGCCGGTTACAGCGATTACTTCGTAGATGTCGGCCGGGACCTTCAGAACGAAATCATCGCCCGCACCGAACAAAAATCGTTTTAAGACATCTAAACCGCCACAAAGCTAAAAAAACACCTCGACTTGCTCGAATACCGGAAATCAAAACAAGAAAAATAGTGTGCTAATTACTCTTCGGTGACCTTTTCAAAAATCAGAATCTTTGAGATGCCGTAATCCGGGTCCTCAGTCATTGGAAAAT
>JAUWLI010000238.1 GCA_030613765.1 Phycisphaerae bacterium | reverse complement strand
TCGAATCCGATAGGCTGATTTTCGCAACGCCGATATTTTTTATGACCGTCTGCGCCCAGGCAAAGGCCCTCATTGACCGATGTCAGTGCCTCTGGGCCCACAAGTACGTCCTCAAGCAGCCGCTCTTGACCACCGGCCGCGCCCGACGCGCAATGGTCATCGCTGTAGGTGGCTCTAAAAGAAAAAAGATGTTTGACAGCATCCGCCTGACAGCCAAATATTTCCTTGATGTCCTGGACATGAACTACGCTGTCAATCTATTTGTCAACAATATCGACGAGCCCGGCCGGATAAAACAGCATCCTTCCGCAATGGACGAAGCCTACCGCCTCGGCCGAGAATTAGCTTCAACAGATACGCCTCCACCCGAAAAGCCAGTCAACGTTGAATTAACCTGACAGCATTTGCCCCCATAATCTTATCTAAATTGTCAATTAGATGTTGGGCCGGGTTCTTTGCTGGCGTAAACGGCCTTTATCTCAGCTTCACTGAGGCCATAACTGTAAATCCGCACGTCGTCAATCAGGCCGTTCCAGTAGCGTCCCAGCCCTTCCAGGTTTCCGCCGATATAAACCGGCTCATCATTCGTGGTTATGCTGCCGCTATAGGCCATCGGACTTTTTGTGTCCTCCACGCCGTCCACGTACAAACGTATATTCGCTCCATCATACGTTCCACAGACGTGATGCCATTGACCGGCTGCTACCTCAATATTTCCGTTGATGTAGTGACCAGCAGCACCAGGGCTGATGGCAAAGTGAAATCTTCTTTGGCCGTATGCGGTAGAAAGCCTCCAGGCGGTGTTGCTTTTGGTGACGATGGCTGTCCAATCTTGTGGGACAGTGTCGATATTAACCCAGGCCGTAACCGTAATTGAGTTGGTAATGTCGAAGGCCGAATTATTTCCACAATTTACATAGTCACCGTCACCATCTAAACTCAGCACACTGCCCCTTTCAGGGTGTGAAATGATTTGTGCATCGCCGATGAGCTTGCCGTGTAAGCCGTTACCGGACGAATCAACAACGACATCGCCTTCTATCCGGTCAAATTTCCACCAGCCGACCATTCTCCCCGTCGAAAAGCTCCATAGATTGCCCCCATGGTAGGGCTTGCCCGATTGGAATAGTTTTAACCGCAATTCATAACCGGCCTGCCACTTATTGCGTTTATCCTCGCCTGATAAATCAATCGCTTCCTTCTGCCATTTGACGGCGGCAACGAAATCGCCGACCTCGGCATAGACGGCCGCGAGCGTGGCGACGTAGTTGTGGTCCTTCCAGTCCGTCAGTTCGCAGGCTTTGGTGGCGTTCTCAATTGCCTTGGCGCCGTCGCGAAACTCAGCCGCTGGGCACGCGGCCCTCAACCAGGCCAGGTCGGCAAAGCCCAGTGCGTAGTTCGGGTCGATACGCACCGCTGCCTCATAATCGCTAATCGCTTCGCCATACCCGCCGCCGCGGTGCCCGACACCTTTGCCACGATTGTGATACGCCCTGGTCAAGGACTTGAAAGCACTTTCTATGCTTGAAGCAATCTCAGTATATTCCTGTCGCGGCAATGACCGCAGCTCTTCTGCCAGTTGCCAGGCTTCCTTAAGTTTTCCGGCTTCAATACTTTCCCACGCCAAATGGACTTTGCTGTTCTGGCTTACGAAGAGTTGTTCCGCTTCGTAAAGGTATTTTTCTTCGTTGCTGTGCTTATCTTTTTCGAACATCCCCCGTAGCTCTTCCAGAGCGGCTACGCCTTCCCGGTCGCGGTTGAGCTGGTGCAGCGCCATCGCGATGAATGTTGCGTCTCGGGGATGGGATTGAATGTTAAGCACAGTCCGGCGGAGCTTGTCGACACGGCTCAACGTCATAAGGGCCTCCTCGTACGCACCCCTGCTGTAATGCTCCATACCCAGCAGGCCAAGGCTTCTTATGAGTCTACCCAGATTAAAGTAGTTGCCCTTATCCTCAGGATCGGTATCAATTCGCCGGGTATAGTAGTCGATCATTTCCTGGCAATGCTGCTCAATTGTTCGTCCCGGCCCAAGCGCTTCGGTAGTAGAGACGTTGGGATCGAGGTCGGCGACCCAGATTTCGCGGTGCAGAAGCCCGTATGTCCTTTGGAAGGCGAACCGGCTTATATCAGGCCGAGACCAGCTACTCCACCCGATTCGACCGCTCAGGACCTTTGAGGCTGTCTTTGTGTCTAAGTTATAAATCCATAACCCACGTCCCGCAATACCTAACTCCCGTCCGTTTGGCGACCAGTTCAGGATAACCCCTAATGTTAGCGGAGGCGGCGTCCAGCTCGCAACGACCGACTTGTTGGCTAATCCCACGATTCGAAGCTCGCCGCCCCCCACATAAGCGACGTATTTTTCATCCGGTGATACTACAGGAAAAGTACTTGGACACGAGATGAGCGGTGTCGGCTTTGCACCATCTCCGAGGGAAATTGAGCAGAGCATCATGTCCACCCGCGAATGATAAAAAACCCGCCTTGAGTCACTGCTCCAGCAAGGAAAGCTTCCTTTAGCCAGAAACCTCGGCACCTCTGTGCCGTCGGCCTTGATAAGCCAGACCTCTCGCTGCCCCTGAGGCATAATCTCAGCCCCATATTCGGTAGTAATACCAGCAAGTAACAGGGGCTTTCGAGCACGGACAAAGGCAACATACTTACCATCAGGAGACCACGCCGGGTCAAAACCGGGGACCGTCAATAGGCGGGTCTTTCCCGCCTCCAGATTGATGATTTCGATACCACTAAAGCCGTGAATTCCACAACTGTAGGCGAATTCGGTTCCATCAGGCGACCAGGTAGCATGAAATCCCTCGGCCACCACCCGCCTGGCCTTTTTAGCCAACTGCTCATAAATTTCGGTTGACTCGTGCATCTCAAAAAAAGCGGCACCCTCAGGTCTGCGCTGCGGCGGATGCCATGATAGACCGGCATCAAGGGTGTCAGACACATATTTCGCAGCCGATAGGTCAAGATTCCATTTGCTCATTAGACCTGACTTAATGATTGTGTCATATTTGACCTTCGCTTCATCATAGTAGCCCGAAGCAGCGAGTGCACAAAAAACGTGGAAGCGATAAATACCCTCTTCAGGTTCCAGTTCGGCGCATTTGCGTGCATCCGAAAGTGCCTGTTCGTAATTACCCATTTGCATGTGGGTCTGCCGTCGCTGGTCATAAAGTTTGGGCTCGGCAGGCGAAAGTTTGATTGACTTATCGTGGTCCCTAAGGGCCGCACCAAATAGTTCCTTTTCAGCCTCCTCTTTCGCCTTTTGGCGCCGGGCAATCGCACGAAGGGCGTAACCCTGCGAATTATTCGATTCATTACCAATCATTACAGAGGCATCGATCTCCATCTCGTTGTATTTCCTGAGCGCATAATATGCCAGGGCCCGCGCTTCGCGAGAGTCATAATGGCCCGGTTCAAAGTCTATGGCCTTGTTCAGCCATTCAAGAGTTTTATCCACGGTGCCAGCCATCATAGAACGGTTGAAGTAGGCCTCGGCGGACTCCGAAAATAACTTCTCGCCTTTTTGCTGATGTTCTTTTGCCTTTTGCTGATATTCTTGCGATGTTTCAGGATCACCGGCGTCGCTTTCCAGATATATCCTGGCCAGAAGAAAATGGGCCTGGCACGCAATCTCATCTCGTTCATTCAGCAGCTTCTGAAGTTCTTTCACAGCAGCGGCAGGGCCCTGTAACTCCAGAACGAGTCGCCCGCGCAGCAGATGCGCTTTAGGGCCAACGTGTTCGCTATCGACAATGGTTTCGACTTTGGTCAGGGCCTCCTGGAACTGTCCGTTGGAACGCAATTCCATTGCTTTCGACAGAATATCCCTGTGTTTGAGGGATTCGGCTTCTTTACCTCGATTAACGGCCTGAACGTACATCACAAAAATGACTGCTATACAAGCAAGTAGAACTGCTGCCGTCGCTGCCGCAATAGCTTGTGTTCGATATTTACGCAGCAATTTTTTAAGACGGTATATTTTGCTCGGCGGCCCCGCTAATACCGGCTCGTGGGTGAGGTGCCGCTGGATGTCCTCATCCAAAGCGTGGGCCGTCTGATAACGCCGCGTTCGGTCCTTCTCCATCGCCTTGAGCGGGATCCAGTCAAGGTCGCCACGAAGCCTGCGCCGAAGTGTGCCGGGGTCAATGCGACGACGCTTGGCCAACCTGGTTGACTCTTCGCCGCCGAGTGTGCTCAGCCGGGTGCTCGGCGTCTTCGGGTCTTCTTCCAGGATGACCTGACGAATGTGGTCAACACCGCCCTCACGAAGTGTTGCAGGATCAAAAGGCAGGACGCCGGTCAGCAGCTCGTAGAGCACCACGCCCAGAGAGTAAATGTCAGAGCGAGTATCAACATCCTGGCCGGTCATCTCCGCCTGCTCAGGACTCATATACTCAGGCGTGCCGACAAACTGGCCCTGCTCGGTGACCAGCGTCCGTTCCGTCAACGGCTGACTGATGGCCTTGACCACGCCGAAATCGATGACCTTAGGCACCGCCTTCTCGCCCTCAATACATACCTGTATATTCGATGGCTTGATGTCCCGGTGTATAATGCCCTTTTGGTGGGCGTGCTGGACTGCCTCGCAGACCTGCAGGAAAAGCTTAAGACGCTCTTCGATGGTCAACTTATGGCGGTCGCAGTGTTCGGTGATAGGGACGCCCTTGACATATTCCATTACGAAGTATGGTCGACCGGCATCAGTGGTTCCGGCATTGAAGACGTGGGCGATATTTGGGTGTTCCAGCAGGGCCAAAGCCTGGCGTTCAGCCTCGAATCGGGCGATGACCTCTTTGGTATCCATACCCGGCTTGATGACCTTCAGCGCCACCCGGCGTTTGACCGGTCTCTGCCGTTCAGCTAAGGAGACCACTCCGAAACCGCCTTCGCCTAAGATGCTGAGCAGCTTATAGGGGCCGATCTGGCCACCCGGTCCGACCGCTGAACCACCCATGCTGGCGGTGGGAATGGATTCTTCCTTATCCGACCCCTTATCGTTTCTTTTTTCAGTTTTACTCATTAGCACTCCACTTTTACAC
>JAUWLI010000037.1 GCA_030613765.1 Phycisphaerae bacterium | reverse complement strand
CCTTGATTCTCCTTCCAATCCTGCCTGCCGCTCTCAAATTGACATAGAGATTCAAGGTGATTTTCGCAAATTACTTGACGAGATGCAGGGCTTCCACGTACAAGTATGCTACGGTGATTATCTACGCGAGGTCGGCTACGCACTGAAGAAAATCGGAATCGTCGAATGGCAAAATTTTAGTGAGATTGTATGAATGTTTTTATGGAGGACTTTCTGATTATGAAAAAGATTATTTTGGCTCTCTCTATATGTATATTTGTTGTTCCTGTATTAGCTGGACAGACTAAGCCAAATGTGCAGCTTATAGAAGGTAACAACAAAGTTGATGTTATGATTGGTGGAAAGCTTTTTACCAGTTACTTGTATGGAAGCAAAATGACGAAGCCGGTCTTGGTTCCGGTACGTACACCTTCAGGCATCGAGGTCAATCGAAAACATCCCCTTACGGAAGCAGAAGGGGCCAGTACCGACCATTTTCATCATGTGGGTATTTTCTTTGCTGTTGACAAGGTGAACGGAACTGACTTTTGGGTGAATTCTTCTCCTCCGCCACAAATCAAACACATCAAAATAACGGAGCTTACCAGCGGGCCCGGAAGGGGAAAACTTTCAACAATCATGCACTGGATTGATAATAACGGCCGCATTGTGTTGGTAGAAAAAAGAAGCATGATTTTTCTTGCCGCCGAACATGAAAACGAATATGCTATCGACTTCAGCATGGATCTTACTGCCAAAGACACAAAGGTGGTATTTGACGATATCGAGGAAGGTATGTTCGCAATTCGAGTTTCCGATTATTTGAGGCAGGACCGTGACGAATTGAATCTTAAATCCGGACAGCCTTTGCCAAAGGAATCGATTGCCGGAACCGGTACATATTTTAGTTCCAATGGCGATGAAACAGCAAAAAACATATGGGGCAAGCGTGCAAGATGGGTCGCTTTGCAGGGAGTCAGACAGAAAAAAGTAGTGGGTGTTGCAATCCTCAACCATCCGGCAAGTATAAATTATCCGACCTATTGGCATGTCAGGGACTATGGCTTATTTTCAGCCAATCCCCTGGGACAGGGTGATTTTCAAAGGCAAAGTCCCCGTCAATATCGGAAAAACAAAGTGATTCCGCTTCGTCTGATACTTGAGCCGGGCGAAACGGCACATTTCAGGTTTCTCGTGATTATTTACGAAGGGATAAGAACGAAAGGGCAAATAGAAAAGAGGTTTACGGAGTTTATAAAATAGTAGTTGGCACAGGATTATATATCTGTTAATAATATGCTGTTCTCAGAGGATTTGATTGAGTCTAAATAACTGTTATGATGAGAGGATGATTCATGAATAGTATCACACGCCGAGATTTTGTAAAAAGTTCGATAGCTGGTGGTCTTGCTTTAGCAGCGCCGTTTTCTCGTGTCCGAGGGGCAAACGATGACCTCCGTGTTGCAGTAGCAGGTATTCGCGGCAGGGGTGGGGGGCTTATGGGAGGTTTTCACGATGCTGCTGGAGTACGCGTTGTTGCGCTCTGCGATGTTGACGAAAAGGTTCTTGAAGGCCGAGTCAAGAGATTCAAAGATCGCAATGAAAAGGTTGATGCATATATCGACTATCGAAAAATGCTCGAGGACAAGTCGATTGACATAGTGGCCATTGCGACGCCCGACCACTGGCATGTACCCTTGGCTGCCTGGTCGGTCGTGGCAGGCAAGGATGTATATGTGGAAAAGCCTCTCAGCCACACCATCTCCGAGGGACGCCTGCTTGTGAATCTGGCTCGTAAGCACCGCAGGATTGTCCAGCACGGCACACAGGCCCGAAGTTCAAAAGGCATTATGAATGCAATTGAATACATGAAATCAGGTAAGCTTGGAAAAATCCGAATGGCCAAGGCAATTAACAGCCAGCGGCGGCAAGAGATCGGACGTGAGCCCGACACCCCGACACCACCGCACGTACACTATGACCTTTGGCTCGGACCGGCACCGAAAAGACCTTTCAACATCAATAGATACCACTATAAGTGGCACTGGTGGTGGGACTATGGAACCGGCGACACGGGCAACGATGGAATACACCAGATTGATATCGCCAGGTGGGGTCTGGGAGTTGAGTTGCCCAGGGCCGTCACCTGCAGTGGTGGACAACTATGGTACGATGATGATCACCAGACGCCAGACACACAAATCGCCACCTTTGAGTACGAAGATGTTTACCTGATGTATGAGATGAGGCTGTGGACGCCTTATCCACATGAGGGACACGATAACGGCAACATCTTCTATGGTGACAATGGGAAGGTGTCAATCGGCAGGGATGGCTGGCAGGTAACTTTCAGGGACGGCAAAAAAGGCCCGGGGGGTGAACGGCTTAATGGCTCGCATTTCGGAGACTTCCTTCAGGCGGTGCGCAGCCGTAAAGCAAGTAAACTCAGCGCCGACGTCGAGGTCGGCCACCATTCAGCCGCCCTTTGTCACATGGCAAACATCGCGATGCGCGTTGGCCGCCGACTCAAATTCGATGCTAAGCGGGAACAGTTCGTCGGAGATGCCGAGGCCAATACATATCTGACCAAGCACTACCGCAAAGGTTACGAGCTGCCGATGCTCTAACCCGGACAGGGTACTGAAAAATATATGAAAAGCCTCGGTGGCAATCGAGCTGTTTGGCTGAGATGTGTGGGTGTTGAAAAACTCACAGAACTCTTCTAACTGTTTGTCTGCACTTTTCTTTGTTTGTATTCTTCTGTTATAAAATCTGCTGTACGTAAAGCCGCCGATTTGCTGAAATTTATAACCTTGTGCAGTCCCTCGTTAAAAGCCATTGCGAATTCTTCCGACTTGAAAGCCGAATGAGCAAAGCTACTTTCGCCCGTACGATGGCCTCTGTTTTGAGGCACAGGTGCCAGACAATAAACTGCGGTTGCGAATCCGAAAAAGTAAACTACAAGCAGAAAGATAAGCTTGTTTCTCCAACCCCTTATTAATGATTTGTTCTTGTTTTTTCTTTTCATCTTTGGCTCCTCCCAAAAATGGTTAATAGCAAATCCCCTGTGATTCAGGCTTATATGAGTTATTATACCATAAATGAGGGTGATTGAGGGAGTAATTCTTGAACTACTGCTGAGTTGGTCCAAAGATTGCAAAAAAATAGATTCGATATGTGTAAATTATCTGATAACCGACGGTGTGTTTCACACTTGTAGCTTGGGAAAAACGCTTTTTTCGGACGCAGCCGGATAATCAACATGCCTGCAATGCTATCTCATCCGGATCTTTTGCTTCTGTGCTGAACATTTTTTATACTTTATATAGTCCAGAGAAGTAACTGCAAACCTGTTTGGCTGGGTGCCTTATTCTGAACGGATAAATGAAACCCATAGAAGTTAGAGGCGAAGTTCTTGTTATTCTGTTTGGCAGCTTTATGCATGCCGCTGTTCACTGTGAACCTCAATAATTAGAAGCATATTTATGGTGCTGTTGACCCGTTCCAGACCTGAGATATCGTGATTGTTGCTCCCGGAGGATATGTCGCCAGGAGCGGGCACAGAACACAGCGGCCTCCGGAAAACAAGAGCTTTACCCGGTTTTTGTTATTGAAGGTTGATTAGTTTTATTTCATACATGGGGGTGTAAATGTCATGAGACGAAAAAGCAAAATTCGTTCGGCCGTATTTTCTTTGGCGGTATGTGCTGGTATTTTCTGTGCATGGTGCTGTGTCCTGTTAATGTCTGGAGAGTATTACTCGGCACGCCGCAAATTGAACGTTTCTAAACAGGAACTACAAACTTGGGAAGCCTGCCGTAATACTAAGCCCAGTTATTTCAAGAGCAACGCAGAGGCCGTGAGTTCCTGCCTGAAAAACTTTAACGAAGCGCGAGACAATCGCTGGATGAGCCTGTCAAAAGAACAATTGGTGGGATTGTTCGTGTTAGCGGCGGTGGCAAGTGCTGTTGGGGGAGGCTTGGCTACATGGGCTGTTGTCTGGCTTGTCTGTCTGTCTGTTTATAGATTCGTCAGGCTGCTGGCCTTTTGTTTTCTGCGCCACCCAGGCAGGCAGGTGAATAGTTAATATCATCTCCACACAGGTCGGGTACATAATCAGCGAAATCGTTATAGTCAGGTTGTCATAAGACTGCTCGGATTAAAGACGAGTTGAATTATGATGGTATAGGTTGCTTAACCTTTATGAACAACCACAGGGGCTGGGTAACGCTAAGGTTTGCTGAACGACCTTCGAGAAAGTAGACATAAAAAATGAATTTTCAAGACAGTCTTGATGTTTTGTTGGAAATGAGGCTCACAAGATTAGCTGAGCGGTCGTAAGTGGAACATCTAATAAGCAATTTTGTTAAGGAGTGAAAAGATGTCAATTAAACAAATCTTGAAACTTTTCGTGGTTGCTGTTTTGATGTTGGCTGTGTGTGGCTGCGGGAGACCTACTATTATAGGTACTGATGCTGCTGTTTATTCGAGAGGTAACCTTTATGCTGTGTCCGGCCATGACTTGAACGCTGTGTATAAAGCGACACTGACTACCCTGAAGCAGTTGGAGATTGACGTTGCTGAAAAAAACAAAGATGTCTTTTATGCTAAGGTGGTCGGCAACATCGCCGATGGCAGGACCGTTACAATACGGATGAATCCGGGGGCTGACAAAGCTACCGAGCTTAGGATTAATACAAGCAAATTCGGCAACGAGGAGAGGTCACGCGTTATTTACGGGAAGATACAGCAAAACCTTAAGGGCACCTCCGGATAGTGCAATTGCCCACGTGGATTTCTCGAGATAATAAAGTCAAAGAGCTCTCTCTGCGGATGCTTTTGGGTATAGTTGGATCAGTGTTTTCGTCCTGCCATCACTGCACCCAAGCCGAGCAGAGAGAGCTTTGTTTGATTGGTTTACTCTCCGGTTTAATTAGCCACATCCTGATATAGTCGCTGGATTTCAACAGTATATATACTCTTACTGTGAGACTTGCACATCGCCAGTAAGGCCGATAACATCGCCGGATGCATGCTCGACCTTATCGAATCTGTGATAAATCAAAAGATAGACCACCTTTTTGCCGATTAATTATGCACTACTTCACAAGTTCTATTCTTTCCCATGTGCCCTGGCTTATGTCAGCTCTGAGTCATGGTGCGTCCTTTCTCAAGGCTGCTTACCATTATTTTACATAAAGTTACCGTCCGAATAAGTCGATGGACGATGTCGGAAGTTAACTTTATTTACTTTTGAAAGGAATTAAAAATGGTAAGCGAAGAAAGACCTCAAAGTCCTGAAGAGCCTCAGCAGATAGCACCAGAAGAGCCTCAACAGGTAGCGTTGGAAGAGACTCAAGAGACGGAGACCGAAGAGAATCAAGAGCCGCGTTGCGAAGCTCCTGATGAGACTCCTTTGGAAGACCCTGAAGAAACACCGACAGAGACTGAAGAAAGCTAATATTTATTTGCAGAGGGAGCCAGATGAACAGTCTGGCTCTCTCCTTTAATTGATATTCCCCGGGATCTGTAATTATCATCAGGCATGTTACGGTCCCGTTAACGTAACTGCTAAAATACCGCGACCGAAGGCAAACATCCCTTTTTGCACCTTCCAAAAAGTGGTTGTCAGCCCTCATTCTATTTCTTATTATTTATATAGGAACAACGGTTCTGAGTTGCCATTAGGTGACTTTGGTATTGACGGTGGTCCGGTAACAAATGTTTAAAGGTTTTCAGGTAAATAAGGCGGCAAAAATGAAAGATAACATTTCACAGAATACTCTTCTTGTTGATTTGGCTCCGGAGCCACAAATGTGCGACGAGCTGGATTCCATCAGTGAGACCATGTCTCCGATGGCAGACCGTGATGTAGTGGTTGATTTTTCTAACGCCGATATTGTAACTGCGTCAAGCCTCTCAAAGCTGCTGAAGTTAAGACAGCTTTTGACGGATTCCGGGCGACGACTTGTTCTCTGTGGCCTTGCCGGGAACACAAGGGGTGTTTTTAAGAAGACCGCCCTTGACCGGGTATTTGAATTTGCTGCAGACAAGTCTGTAGTTTTACCTAATGCCTGACTCGGTGAGCCGGCTGCAGTAAAGCATACTATCACCAATTTCCGGCTTTCATTCCACAAGCGGCTGCCAAAGGTATAAAAACTGCGCCCCGTTTGAGCTTAACCAGTCTGGTAGTTCCACATTGATCAAGGCACCAACAGTGTCGTCAACACTTGTTGACGAGCCATACACATTCGCTTTATGACCTGACGGGCGGTGATACATAACCACACGGGCTTTCTCAATCCCGGCGATCTCTTTGGCCCATTCGATTCCATCTGCCGGATAACCAATTCTGTCTATCAGTTTTTCTCGCAAAGCTTCTTCGGCCGTGAAAACTCGTCCATCTGCAAGCTTCCGCAGTTTTTGTTCTCCAATATTTTTGCGGCCTTCCTGCACAACCGTCAGGAATTGTTCGAAAAACTGGTTGATAATTCCTTCCAGTACTTTTCGCTCTTCAGTACGCAAATCGTGCAGCGGTGAACCTAAATCTTTCAAGTCTCCGCTCTTGATGGCCACTGCTTTAACTCCGATTTTTTCCATCGTTCCCGCAAAGCTAAACGTCTGCATTATGGTCCCGATACTGCCCGTCACACCGCCCGGCTGGGCCAAAATTCCATCGCTGCCGCATGCAAGGTAATACGCTCCGCTGCAGCCCACACCAAGTATGCAGGCTACCACCGGCTTTCCGGTCTTTCGCTTAAACTCTCGCAGACTATGATACATTATATCACTCGCCGCAACCGTCCCGCCGGGTGAATTCAGACGAAGCACCACCGCCTTGACACGTCGGTCCGATGACGCCTTGTCCAGCTTTTCGACGAACAGGCTCACAGGATTATCTCCCTCTTGCATAAATCCGCGTTTGCGTTTGTTAATAAGCAAACCGTCAACATCGATCACTGCTATCTTATCACGGATAAATATACCTTTATCTCGCTGTATTTCCGTCTCTTCGAGCCGTTGATGTGCGGGCACGAGTTCTATTCGAAACGCCGTCGCCCCGCAACCTGTTAACACTATTAACGATACTAACAAAGCCATATTAAACCAAACATGTCCTTTAGCCATTACATGTCCTCCTGAGAAAACTCTTAATTTGCTTTTTACAAGCACCAATTTAACACAATCAATTCCCTGCGCACAAGAAAAATAGTCATATTTTGTATGCTGTGATATTGAAAAGACGCCAACTCGGCCCATAGAATTTTACCAGAAGGTATCGGTGAGCACAAGGTGCACCATCGAATCTAATAATTTCCTTCTGGAGGCTATACAGCACAAAAACGGCGTGAGCCGAAGCTCTTTGGGTGCTGGACACACCTTATGAGAACCTTCCCATCTAATTTCGACTTTAGTTCCGTTTACTGGCATCTGCCAGAGAGGCCCTTGCCAGCACCCCAAGCCACGGCAATGGCTTATTCTTACCTTGCCTGAGTTTTTCTGCCCAATGGTGCAAAGAATCATCAAAAACCGAAGCAAGCAAAAGCGATTCATACGCCTCCCACGGATCCCATGGTATACCGGGTCTATAGTAAGGATCACCGGCCTCCCACCTCTCGTGGTCCAGTTTCACTATTGAATTCACCCACTCAGGATGGATCTTTTCTCCTTTGATAAAGGGCATAACGAAATCTATCGCCCTGGCAATAGAACCTCCGTTATCCGCCTTTTGATTATAATGGTCTTTTCCGAGTAACCGCCCAATCTGTGCAATTTGAAGAAACTCCACAATACTACTCATATGATAATGGACCGCATCGCGACGCCTAAAATCATCGGTTTGGCCGTTTTCATATAACGTATTATTCCAGACAACCTGAATTTTCTCCTGCACCCAGTCGATCCTGCCCTGTTCATCATCCAGATAGGCTGCATAATAAATAAATTTCAACCGTTTTGCGGCATGATTTCCGCCCTTACGCTTCCACCCCTTCTTCTGGGCATCCCCAATCGTTTTGATCCATTTGCCAATCGTTGTTTTTTGTGATTCGGACATCTGCTTATTAAGCACCTGGTAGGCAATCAGACACATAAGCATCTTATGATCGTTCACAGAGTTTCCACTTGCTTTATATTTTTTCGCCCAGGCCTCGACAAATTCAATCGCCTTTGTACCGTAGGCATTTTTGCCTGAAACAAAACAGGCCCACGTCAACGTGTATATCTTAGTCATATCCCGCAGGTGCTTAACTGAATTAAGCCTGTCCGGGTGGTTACTGACATGCCCCTCATAAATAATATCCTTCAGTGGGTTCGGACGATCACCGAGCAGAGCATCCGCATCTGACATCAGTGATTTATACGATTCAGCAAAGGCCCCGGCAGCGACAATATGGGATAGCTTCTCCGCCTCAACTGCTTTTAACAACAAAAGCGGCGGCGGATCATATTCTACATACTCTTGAGAGAAACCTTTAAGCGGCAAGAGCAAAATCAAAGCAATGATTGTTATGCCTAATTTTTTCATAGTATTTATTCTCCGTCATTATTTCTTAGTCTGAGATTTCCCATATACCATTATATATCTTAGCTTAGCTACGCCGCTGAGCCTCTTTCGGTCAAAATTGAGCCTATAAGCATCCTTGCTTCTTTCACCCATTGGGTTCTCCAATTTAGTATAATGATAACTCAATCAAACGCCTTCCATATGCTCTATTCTAACAAATTTCATTTCTTTTGCACGACTTCATATGGGAAACCCGGGCTTATAGGTGCTGTATATCAAAAGGGCTTGAAAAACACAGGAATTTCGGGTATTATGACTGTCACAAGATTTGACAGGATTACTGCGTATAGGTCTTGTGTACAACAGAATATAACGTACAGTAAGGAAAATAATGGCCAAAAGACCGTATATTACAAGAACAGGGCTGCCTGTAAAAAGTGCCGGCATTTTCATCTTTCTGATACTAACTCTGTCTGTAGTCAATGGTGCAGTTCGCGGCTCTAAAACACCGGACAGGCCGGGGCTGAGAAAGCTTCCATCACCGCCGGACGAGCTGAACCTTGAGGAAATCCCTTTTAAGATAGTGCACGAAACCTACCACAAAACCGATCGCAGAAACAATTGGGAGCTGCACATTATAAATGCCGATGGTTCAGGTGCCGTCAATCTGACACGGACCCCTGATATCGACGAGATGTATCCGCACGTTTCTCCTGATGGCACGAAGATTTCTTTCGTTGTTGATAAAGGGACAGGAAGAAAAAAGCTTCGAAGTGTCTACTACATGAACATCGACGGAACAGGCCGGGTAAAAGTTGCTGATAACGCTCGCCAGCCATGCTGGTCTCCGGATAGCAAAAGCATCGCTTATCTAAAAGGAGAGTATGAGCGTTATAGTACAAGGGAGTATGCGACAGCGGGACTTTTCATCTATGATTTGCAGACCCGTCGGCATCGACAGCACCCGAATAAAGATTTGCTCCATATTTATGCGATTTGCTGGACGCCGGACGGCAAATGGTTTGTTGGTGCCGTGCACGGAGCAATGGAGTACAGCGATACTGTCCTGGCTTTTGAGGCAAATGGCAAAAAACTCTTTGATCTGGAACGATGGGGGGTTAAGGGTTGTAGACCGGACTTCAGTCTCGATGGCAGGAAAATGGTATGGGGGGAAACTGATTGGAATTTATGTATTGGAGATTTCGACGTCAAGTTCGGCACCCCCCAGGTCACCAATATCCGTGATGTTGTAAACTGCCTGCGTAAATCTAAGGTTTATCACGTTGACATCTCACCGGATGGCAAGTATATCGCTTTCTGCTATGGCTCTTTTAATGGAGGTCAGCAGGTTGGCGGTAAAGCCAGGGGCTGGAATATCTGCGTGGCTGACATGACAGGTAAATGGGTCAAAATCACCACCGATGGAAACCACAACAAGGAGCCCGATTGGGTCCCGGTTGCGATTCCCGACAATCAGCTGGTGGCGGGGCTAAAGCAGAAGTAATGTAATCTGAAAGGCTCCAAAGAAAGAAGAAACAATATGTCAAAAACTAAATTGTCTAAAACAAGTATAGGAATTATATTCTCTCTTTTGTTAATTCTTTTTACGATAAATGAAGGTGTTTATGCTTCACAGGCAAAAGCTCAGCTAAAGCTTAGAAAAGCTCCCTCACCGCCAGATGCTCTCGACCTCAGGAAAATCCTCTTTAAAATAGTGTACGAATCCTACCGCAAAACAAACGGCACCGAAAACTGGGAGCTCTACCTGATAAATGCGGATGGTTCCAATCCCGTTAATCTTACCCGCACTCCCGACGCCGATGAGATGTATCCCCACGCCTCGCCCGACGGTACAAGGATATGTTTTGTTGCTGATGAAGGTACGTCAAATAAAAAAGTCCGAAACATCTATTATATAAACATCGATGGGAGTGGACGCGTCAAGGTTGCTGACAACGCGCGACAGCCGTGTTGGGGCCCCGATGGGAAAACCATCGCGTATCTAAAGGCCGAGTTCGAGCGTTACACAATCAAGGACTACGCCACTAAGGGCCTTTTCTTTTACGATATAGAGACTCGCAAACACACACAGCACCCGAATAAAAACTTGCATCATCTATATAATATTTGCTGGTCACCGGACGGTAACTGGTTTCTTGCCACTGTCCATGGTGGAATGGGTTTCAAGCACGCGAATCTGGCTTTTGAGGTCAACTCAAATAAAGTCTTTGATTTAACGAAATATGGAGTCACCGGCTGTAGGCCTGATTGCAGTCTCGATAGCAGCAGGATTACGTGGGGCTTGACTGATTGGGATTTATGCGCTGCCGCCATCGACTTGAAGTCCTCGGTGCCAAAAGTGACTAATGTTCAGCGAGTCGTTAAATGCACCAAAGAGCACGAGGTTTATCACTCTGACTTCTCACCGGATGGCAGGTATATTGCTTTCAGCCACGGCCCCAAGGCACAGGAAATGGTGGGCGGTAAGGCGCCGGGCTGGAATATATGTATCAGTGATATGACAGGCAAATGGGTGCAAATCACCACAGATGGAAACCAAAATAAGGAGCCCGATTGGGTGCCGATTCGGACGCCGGGCCGTTAAGTGAATACGAAACTTACCAGAAAGAGTCTTTGTTCAGGAATATAGCGGATGGGCATCAGGTTTACTAAACTGACCGTAATAATCTTTTGTCCATTGCTCATATTGTCGGTGCCCATTAGCTGCCGCCGTGCAAAGGACGCCACCGGCACGCCAAAGGTTGTAAAGACAAAAACCGGTATAGAAATGGTCGTAATTCCTGGAGGCTTCTTTGATATGGGAAGAAGCAAAGGTGCTTCCGACGAGTCCCCCGTACACAAGGTATGGATTGACTCGTTTTGGATGGATAGGTTCGAAGTCGTCCAGGAACAATTCAAAAAGTACCAAATCTCCGACCCCTCCCATTTCAAGAATCCAAAGAGTCCTTTAGAGCAGATAAACTGGACGGATGCTGCTATATATTGCAATGAGCGTTCACTTGCTGAAGGACTTGAGCCTTGTTACGATGAAGAAACCTGGCAGTACAATTTTCAGGCAAACGGATACAGGCTGCCCACGGAAGCGGAATGGGAATATGCCTGTCGGGCGGGAACAAACACAAAGTACAGTTTTGGTAATGATGCCCGTAAACTCAGAGCGCATGGTTGGTTTGCCGGTAATTCGTCCCGAAAGACGCATCCCGTCGGACAGAAGAAACCGAATCCATGGGGACTCTATGACATGAATGGAAATGTAGCTGAGTGGTGTAACGATTTTTATTCCGAGAATTATTACAAAAACAGTCCACTGAAAAATCCAGAAGGGCCGGCCAAAGGCAGGGAAAGGGTCCTGAGAGGCGGAGCATGGAACTCAACCGAAGATAACCTCCGCTCATCCTGCCGTGCAAGCGACCCTTCAATTGATGATACCTGCCTTGCCAGCGATGCTATAGGCTTCCGCTGCGTAAGGAAAACACCCAATAACAAGCCCGAAGAGAACAATACTATGGAAGAAAACAAACCTAATAATCCCTCTAAAACAGGATTTGTCTACGATGATATTTACCTTGAGCATAAAACAACTCCCGACCATCCCGAGACCCCGCAAAGGTTGGTCGCAATACTCGACAGGTTAAAACAAAATGGATTATACTCTAAATTGTTAAAGCTTACACCGTCCCCCGCTCCGGTTGAATGGATTGAGATGCTGCACAGTCCTGAATATATACAGCGGGCCGATAGCAGTTGCAAAAACGGCACAAGATTCTTGGATTCCATGGACACTCCTATCTCACCGAAGTCCTATGATGCGGCATTGATGGCGGTAGGGGGGGTATTCTCCGCAATCGACGCGGTTATGCAGAAAAAAATCACCAACGCATTTTGTGCGGTCCGTCCCCCCGGCCACCACGCAGTAGAAGATGCGGCTATGGGATTCTGCATCTTCAACAATGTTGCCATCGGCGCACGCTATATTCAAAAGCAGTATGGCTTGTCAAAAATACTCATTGTCGATTGGGACGTGCACCACGGCAACGGCACTCAGGCAGCGTTTTATGATGACCCTAATGTCCTATACTTTAGTGTGCACCAGTATCCCTTCTATCCTCCTGGCAGCGGCAGCGAAGCAGAAAAAGGAAGCGGAAAGGGTTTAAATTACAACATTAACGTACCCTTGCCCGCCGGCTCCACAGATGCTGATTACATCGAGGCCTTTAAAGAAAAACTTGGGCCCGCCGCCTTAACTTTTTCCCCGGATTTTGTCCTCATCTCCGCAGGTTTCGATGCCCACGAAAACGACCTGCTCGGCGGAATGAAGGTAACCACCCGGGGATTTGCCCAGCTCACGCAAATCGTTAAGCAGATAGCCCAAAAGTGTTGCGAAAATCGACTTGTTGCTGTTCTTGAAGGAGGATATGATTTGGAAGGCCTGGCTGAGGCCGTAGAAGCGCACATTAACGTTTTGATCAGATAGAAGGGCACAATAAATGTTATTTCACACCTGGGCCTTTGTATTATTCTTCCTGATTGCATACCCGATCTACCTGGCTCTTAAAGGCACCAGGTTTAGACTGCACTGGCTTTTAGCTGTCTCCTATTTGTTCTACGCATGTTTCAATCCTCTTTATCTGATTCTGATAGCATATTCAACCATACTGGACTACACAGTTGTTTCAGTCATGGAAAAGTACGGGCGCAGAAAGATATGGCTTTCCATTAGTATAATTAACAATCTCGGCCTGCTTGGCTTTTTCAAGTATGCCGGTTTCATCACCGACAACCTCAACGCTCTCTTATCATCATTTAATGTCCCGTATGCTGTCCCCGAACCCGACATACTTTTACCCGTCGGCTTATCGTTCTACATCTTCCAGTCAATGAGCTACACCATCGATTACTATCGCGGCAATATGGAAAGAGAAAGAAGCCTCATAAGATATGCCACTTTCGTCTCACTTTTCCCCCGCCTGCTGGCTGGACCAATCGAAAGGGCCAAAAACCTCCTGCCGCAGTTGCATAAGAAACCCGCAGTCTCCATGCGGGACTTCTCTGACGGCATTTCCCTCTTCATTGTCGGCCTGTTCAAAAAAGTCGCCCTGGCTGACTACCTCGCTCTGTACGTGGACAATATATATTCTACTCCTGACCGATTTCAGTCGCCCGCCTTGATCCTTGCCACTTTCCTGTTTTGTTGGCAGATTTATTTTGACTTCAGCGGCTATACGGACATGGCACGCGGCGTAGCACGCATGATGGGATTCCGCCTGATGTTGAACTTCAATAATCCATATTTAGCAACGAGTCTCGGTGATTTCTGGTCGAGATGG
>JAUWLI010000229.1 GCA_030613765.1 Phycisphaerae bacterium | reverse complement strand
ATAATAAACACAAATCGCAATCCGCTGTCATTTTTCAGCAAGATTGTGCAATTATACCACATAGCAAGATAAGAACAATATCTTTTTCCTATTTCCGAGAAGGCCCTGTCATGCCTGCCCGAATCCCTGCATGCTTTAGGCAGGGATCCAGATGTCTTATTTAAACAAATAATCGCCCATCTTTAATCATTCTACGTGTCAATATGTCTTCGCAGCACGTTAAAATGGGTAAGAATTTCGCGAAATTTCAATCAAAAACGCACATACCTGGCGCCCAAAAACCGTAAAAATAAAAAAATTTTATCTCCTTTTCTTATATCAACTTAATCCTGTCAATCCTGTCAAAATAACACCAAATTTCGTATCAAAAGCGAACATTCGTGCAATTATAGAGGGCCGCTTTTTTTGTAGCTCGCATTTCGGATATTCCAATCCGAAGCCCTCGTTTTGAAAATTCAGAATTTTGGTCATTCGGATTTGTTTAGGATTTAGTGCTTAGAATTTCGGATTTTATGTGATTCTCCACAACGGGGGAGTAAACAATCAGGATTTATTTTGACATTCCGGATCGGCTCATACAGCCGCTCGTTTGGCTTGCACTTTTGTTTCGGCGCATCCACTACGGCTACCCCTTCCGCCGGATTCCACTCACACAGGGCAAATACGCCATCGTCGATCCCGAAGATTACGAGCGAATAAATAAACACAAATGGCACGTCCAGGGAACAGGCCGGATATTCTACGCTGTCCGCCGGGCTAAGGGCCGCGAACGTACAAAGGGACAAATAGTATGGATGCACCACTGCATCTTTCAGCCGCCGGAAGGTATGTGCATTGACCACATCAACAATAACGCCTTGGACAACAGAAAAGCAAACATACGCCCCGCAACGCCGGCTCAGAACGCAAGAAACAGAAGAAAAATGGCCGCTAAAACCTCTTCAAAGTACAAAGGCGTCTCTTACCATTCAGGCCAGAAAAAATGGTCCGCATCAATTCGAGTCAACGGACAATACAAATACTTCGGCCTTTTCGACAACGAAACCGAAGCCGCAAAAGCCTATGATGAGGCGGCGAAACTATACCACAAGGATTTCGCCGTAACAAACTTTAAGGAATAAGAGGAACTTTACACTAAAGAGTATTTTGCATTTTGAGTGTTGGTTTTACATTTTCCACTTCAACTTTTAACTTCTCTTGTACCACAAGGACTTCGCAGTTTTAAACTTCCCCCTGCCCCGTTAGAGGCATTGTCTCCGCTCTCTAATGGGGGCCGTCCTAAACTTCAACAAATAAAAATATTTAGCTCCGCAATTTATTGCATGGTAATCATAATAGAGTGCTTAGTCAAATAGAGTCTTGCCTTTTGTGTTTGAAGACCTATTGAGGGATCTACTCAGCAACAGGTCGGTATTGTCATATGCTTCTTCTGGCAGAGGAAATGCCCCTTTATCAATTAGGTGAAGGTTTCCCGGTAGAGACGAATCCTTTCTGACAAAGAGCGGAATATGCCATTTCTGAAGGTTCTCCATAGCTCCTTCCCAAGTTCCTCCTTTGCCATCGGACGAGCTTATTATTACGGCCGCATCAGAAAGGCCATAAATGACCTTGTTCCTTGCCATTGCATTCCAAACCTGGAACCGTGCATTAGGGTGGAAAGGAGAGAGTAACACCAACTTGTCTCCTTCTATGTAGTCCCGACAGATTCTTGTTACTGAGATGCGAGCCAAGTCATTTGCCAAGACACCAATGACCTTTCCACCTGCCTCCAAAGCGGATTGCATCGCCGTCTGATCAACACCTCGTGCTCCGCCGGAAATGACTGTGATTCGCCTTTCAGCACATCCCATGGATATTCTTTGTGCTGCTTCTTGCCCTTCCTCTGAAATATCTCGTGAGCCTACTAAAGCCACTCCACCTGTGGATAAAAAGTATCTTGTACCGATTCCGAAGAATAGAGGGGGAGCATTCTTGCCCAGGGCTTGCTTTAGTCTTTGAGGATATTCTTCATCAGCACGGCTTATGACCCATCCGCCGGTATTGAGCCAGCCTTCCAATTCTAATGCCATAATTCCGCCGCGATTAAGAAGAGAGCTAAAGCGAGCAGATTCAAAAGGGAAGGATGGATTCTTGAGATGTGCATCCGAATCGAACAGATTGGATGGTCTAAGTTCTTTCTGTCTTAGCCAGTCCGTAAGCTTATTATACTCAGTGGACGTAAGAGGCTTAAGTGTATTGTCCTTCTTGCCCCACGAGCTACAGAGCAGCAAAGTCGCTTTTGTGTCTGGTGATAAATTTGGTGTCATAATACTTACTTTGATTTCGATGTCATTGCTAAGGCGAACGGCAAAACAACACCACTCCCCGCTTGTTTCAAAAGGGCTGACACGACAGTTAACGTCCACTTCGAATCGATCATATCGTCAATCAGGAGCACGGCATCATTATAAACTTTTCCCTGTGTAATGTCAAATACGCCATCCAGATTTCGAGCCTGATGAAACGAGTTCTGCATCAGCTTCTGAGGTTCGTGCTCACGTACTTTGACAACACAGTCTGAATAGGCTAAACCCAATTTCTCAGCAACTCTTTGGGCGAAATCTGGAACAAGACAAGCATGTCTTTGGGAGGGAACGCATGTCACCCACGTTGGAAACGGGGTGGGCTTCCAACGGTTTCGAATCAGATCGACAGAAGCTTCGACCAATGCATCGTCAAAACTATCACGTAATTGCTTGCCTTCTTTGACCATCTGCCCCCAGGCAGGATCTCCCCAAAGACATAAGCATCTTCCCGTTTCGGCCATTAGATCACCAATGGTCCCGGAGAAGCCGTAAGTCGGGAAGGCATCCTTAAACCATATCTTTCTCGGTGTAATTTTGATGTAGCTGCGTTTCAAAAACTCGAGGGCAGCAATTGCTGTATCATCTGAGTATTCAAGTGGAAAATGAGGCTTTCCTGCACAATTTGAACAATTTCCACAAGGTTCAGGATTGGGGTCGTCCAGCTCATTCGCCAGAAACTGCATCAGGCACTTCTCCGTCTGCATATACTCCTGCATGACCTTTTGTTCGTGATATCTGATTTTCGTAATCTCCTGGATTCTCTCCTTATTCAGTTGGTAAGGCACCGGAGTTCTGTACCATTTTCTATTCTGTTTGCTTATCGGAGAAGGTTGTTCAGCCAGCAGGTATTTAAGAGTATGCTCGATACAACCGCTTGGAATGTTCACTGCTTCCTGTAGTTGACCTCGTGACAGACCCTCGTTTGCAGACAACACAGTAAGAAGTTGGTCAACATACATCTGAGGTGGAAAGGCATGTTCGATGAAGTAGTTGACAATATCATCGTCTTCTTTTCCGGAAAATAAAATCCCGTACGCTGACTCGACAGCTCGTCCAGCCCTGCCGACTTGCTGGTAGTAGTGGATTACGGATCCTGGCCGCTGATAATGAATTACAAATCCTAAATCGGGCTTATCATACCCCATACCTAATGCTGTCGTTCCAATGACAGCCTTTACTTTGTTTGAAAGTAGATCCTGTTCAATCTGAACTCTCTGTTCATGAAGCAGACCAGCATTATAAGCAACCGCAGACATTCCTCGGCTACTCAGCCACTCTGCCAAACGGTTTGAATCACGTACCGTTAATGTGTATATAATTCCTGAGCCCGGGATCTTCTCCAAATGGTCAGACAACCAAGCCATCCTTGCGGCGGGATCTGGCAAATGAACATTCTGAAGCTTTAGGCTTGCTCTAACGAGACTGCCTCTGCTGATCTCAAGCTTTCGCCCCAGTTGTGTTTGGATATCTTTGACCACGCGGTCATTTGCGGTTGCCGTAGTGCTTAAGACAGGCACATTCTCTGGCAGAATGCTTAGTATCCGGACAATTCTTCTGTAGTCTGGCCTGAAATCATGGCCCCAGTCAGAAATGCAATGAGCTTCGTCGATAACGAAAAGGCCGATACTGTCGGTGATTGGCAAAAGGTATTTCTCTAAGAAATCCTCATTGGCCAGCCTTTCTGGCGAAATAAGCAGGACGTCAATTTGATTTTGCTCAAGTTTCTCCTGTATCGCTTTCCATTCCTCCGAGTTTGTGGAATTCACCGTATGTGCGATGACCCCAACCCGCGTTGCGGCTTCTATTTGGTTTCTCATGAGAGCCAGGAGGGGGGAAATTAATAGTGTTGGACCGAAGCGCTTCTCCCGGAGCAGCTTCGCGGCTATAAAATAAACTGCACTTTTCCCCCAGCCAGTACGTCTTACCAGGAGCAGTCTTTTCTGATGGTTGACGATAGAGTCAATGGCCTCCCACTGCCCATCTCTGAAACTGACAGAAGGATCGTTGCATAATCTGCGAAGGTATTCTAAAGCTCTATCCTGCAAAACGCATACACCAAAAGTCAATTCTACCGTGAATTCTCTGACCCCATTATGGGCGGGAGACCCGCTTCTACATAGCAATCTAAATGTAATGTAAACCGCACAGTCTGTCAAGCATATACGAATTCGTAGAATAGTGTCAAGAATCGGCTCGGCGAGACTTAATCTGTACAGATTTGTATGTCATTACGACAATGGCTGCTTTCACATTCAGTCCAACCCTTCTAGGGCGTTTCTGCGGTCGTGAATGTTGATTATAAATTATAGAAATTAGCCCAAAATCTGTGGTTCTTTTCTTTTTTCTCTTTTCTCTCCGCTAGACGCTTCAACTCGTCTTTCCAATGGGATCAACTAAATTCACCAGCAACACTCTATCTATAATACTCCCAAAATTATGTGAACTCCTGTTCTACTGTATATTGCGCAAAGTACCTGTTTTTTGTTCCCATGCCCATTTTTGAGCTAAAAATGTGAGTATCTGAAAAATTTTCTCTCAGTTCTTTTCCATAACTAAAAACCCAAAACCTTCCTATAAGGCAGCCAATCCAGTCTTTCTAAGCTCTACTGTTCTACTGTTCTAATGCTCTAATTTACTCATCCCCTCTCCCCCCGCACTTACAAGTATAAGCCGCCCCCAAAGCCCAAAATGTTGATAACAAATCCCAAAACCACCCCAAAACTTGTACCCGCGAAAGCGGGTATCCAGGGCTACTTTTGTGCCTTTTTGTGGCTAATATTCTCCGAACCTTCGTGCCTTTGTGCCTTAGTGGCAATAAATCCGCTAAAATTATGTTTGCAAAAGGCTCCTTGGTTTGTATAATTGTCTTTATGAACGAAATTCGTACAACTCGTTGTCACTTCGAAGGCCTTCTCGGCCTTA
>JAUWLI010000328.1 GCA_030613765.1 Phycisphaerae bacterium | reverse complement strand
CACGAAAAAAATGCTCGATATTCTCAGCTCAATATGCGAGGGTACAGCAGAGTTGAAAGATATTGAGAATCTTGAAACACTTGGGCAGAATATAAAGAATAGCTCTCTTTGCGGACTTGGACAGACTGCTCCAAATCCTGTATTAAGCACAATCAGCAACTTTAGAGAAGAATACATAGAGCACATAAAGGACAAAAAATGTTCGGCAGGAGTATGCCAGGCATTACTTCGGTATGAGATTGTAGCTGAATGTGTCGGCTGCGGGGCGTGCCTTAGGGTATGCCCGGTTGAAGCGATAACCGGAGAAAAAAAGGAAACGCACATCATCGACCAGGAAAAGTGCATCAAATGCGGCCAGTGCTTTGAGGTCTGCAAATTTGAGGCTGTTAAAAGATAACAATGACGGCAAGGATAATGTCCGAAATTAAAGTTACAATAAATGGGAAAGAATACCCCGGCAAAAGCGGGCAGAGTATTTTAGAGTTTGCCGGTGTCAATGGTATCGAGATACCGAATCTCTGCCACGATCCCAGGCTGGTTCCGAGCGGCTCGTGCCGGCTTTGCGTGGTAGACGTGGAGGGCCAGAAAGGGCCGATTTCGGCGTGCACTTTCCAGATAGAGCCCGGAATGGTTGTGAAAACGGAGACAGAAGAGATCCGGGCGATAAGGAAGACAGTTCTGGAGCTTTTATTTTACGAACATCGTGGGGTCTGTACCACCTGCGACGAAAACGGCGACTGCAAGCTGCAAAGATATGCGTACGAATACCAGCTTAGTGATGATATCTTTCAGCAACCTGCCGGCGGAGAACGGCTTGAAAATTACACTACCGGCAATGAGGCACTGGAATATGATGTGGATAAATGTATCCGCTGCGGCAGGTGTATACGAATCTGTGAGGAGGTTCAGGCCGACAGCGCCCTTACGTTCAAGTCAAGGGCGGCGAGCGTGGAGGTTACTACTTCCTTCGATATACCTTTGAACGATTCGACCTGCGAACTGTGCGGCCAGTGCATCTCAAGCTGTCCCACGGGGGCCTTATATGAACGGGCCGCAAAGGGCCAGGGTCAGTGCAAAGATCTTGTGCGGACAAGAACGACGTGTCCGTATTGTGGAGTTGGTTGTCAAATCGACCTGAATGTAAACCCAAAGACAGAGAAAATCGTCCGTATAACAAGCGAAGTCGGTTGTATTCCCAACGACGGCAACTTGTGCGTCAAGGGAAGGTTCGGCATGGATTTCATCAACAGTGATAAAAGGCTGACCGTCCCCCTTATCAAGAGAAACGGCAAATTTGAAGAAGCGACGTGGGAAGAGGCAATCAAATTTGTTGCTGAGCACCTGAAACGCATACGTTCCGAATTCGGTGCCGATAGTATCGCCGGGCTTTCATCAGCCAAATGTACGAACGAAGACAACTACGTCTTCCAGAAATTCATACGAGCGTGCATCGGTACTAATAACGTGGATCACTGCGCAAGATTATGTCACGCATCGACGGTTGTCGGTCTGGCCAGAGCATTCGGCAGCGGGGCCATGACCAATTCGATTGATGAAATCAAAAATGCAGCCTGCATATTTGTCATCGGCTCGAACACTACCGAGGCGCATCCGGTGATTGGCCTCGGTGTAAAAGAGGCGGTGATGAAAAATGGGGCCGAATTAGTAGTGGCCGATCCTCGTAAGATAGACCTGGTACGATTTTCAAAGCTGTATATCGCCCAAAAGCCCGGCACGGACGTAGCGCTTATTAATGCGATGATGAACGTGATTATAAGTGAAGAATTGTATGATAAAGACTTTATCAGCGAGCGGACGGAGGATTTTGAAAAGCTCAAACCTATATTGGCTGACTGTACCCCCGAAAAAGCCGAAGCCATTACGACAATTCCTGCCGAGAAAATTCGCGCTGCAGCGAGGCCGTACGCCAAGGCCGAGACAGCCAGTATCATTTACAGTATGGGCATTACTCAGCATACGACAGGTACTGATAACGTACTGTCACTGGCCAATCTGGCAATGCTTACGGGCAATGTCGGAAAGGCATCGGCGGGCGTGAATCCTTTGCGTGGACAGAACAATGTGCAGGGCGCCTGCGATCTTGGAGCGCTGCCTAACGTGTACCCGGGCTATCAATCCGTTGAAGATTCCCAGTTGCAGGCCAAATTCGAGTCGGCGTGGGGGCAAAAGCTTTCCGGCCAAAAGGGACTTACCGTTGTCGAGATGATGCACGCGATAGAAGAAGATAAAATCAAAGCATTGTACATAATGGGAGAGAATCCCGCCCTTTCGGACCCGAACCTCAACAGAACAAGAAAGTCTCTGGAGAAAGTGGATTTTCTCGTCTCGCAGGATATTTTCCTTTCAGAGACGGCTGAGTACGCCGACGTTGTATTGCCCTCGGTCTGCTTTGCGGAAAAGGACGGCACATTCACGAATACCGAACGTCGGGTCCAGCGCGTTCGAAAGGCTGTTGTGCCGCCGGGACAGTCCCGAAATGACTGGGAAATCATCTGCGATGTTGCGACAAAGATGGGATATCCCATGAGCTATAAGGGCGCCGACGAAATAATGGATGAAATCGCAACGGTCACCCCGATCTATGGCGGCATGTCGTTCGAGAGGATAGATTCGATTGGGCTACAGTGGCCCTGCCCGGACAAGGAGCATCCCGGCACAAGGTTCCTTCACGAGGGAACGTTCAAGAGGGGCAAGGGCAAATTCCACCCGGTCGAATTTACGGCTGCTGACGAACTTCCCGATGAAAAATATCCGTTTGTGCTGTCGACCGGCAGACAGCTATATCAATTCCATACCGGTACGATGACAAGAAAGTCAGCGGTCATCAATCAGGTTTCTCCGACAGGGTACGTAGAGATACATACCGATGATGCAGCCGGGCTTGAAATCAGAGACGGTGAGAACGTCGAAGTAATCACTCGGCGCGGAAAAGTAACCACACCGGCAAAGGTGACCGACAACATTGAAAAAGGCTGGCTGTTTATGCCGTTCCATTTCCGGGAAAGCCCTGCCAATATGCTGACCAATGACGCATTAGACCCGACGGCCAAGATACCGGAATACAAGGTTTGTGCGGCGGCCGTTAACAAAACGACGCAGCCGGATTAGCAGATGGTTTAATGTTGTTTAATTTTGGCCGTTACAACCCGGCCATTTCCAAAACGGCGGCTACATGCCGCTCCCACCCCAAAGCCATAATATGAATTCCCTGACACGAACCTTTCAACTCTTTAATCAGACGCGCTGATATTTCCAGGCTCTTTTCAACTCTTTTTTCTTTGCCCGCACCGGCCAGCTCATTAATAATCGCGTCGGGAACATTAACTCCTGCGACGTTTGCATTCATAAACTTTGCCATACCGGGTGATTTCAAAAACACAATTCCTGCCATAACAGGCACATTCAGATGCTTGACCTTATAACACAAAATCTAAAATCTCAGCTAATGGCAGCCATCAGCGGCAGCGTTTACGCCGTCGGCTGGATGCGTTGGTTCGGTG
>JAUWLI010000365.1 GCA_030613765.1 Phycisphaerae bacterium | reverse complement strand
CCCTTCAAAGGCGAAGACAGGCAGATAGTGCCCTCGCCGCGAGTTCGAACGTATGACTTAAAGCCGGAGATGAGTGCCTACGAGGTCACCGATGTTGTGCTGCAGAGGCTTGACTCGAATAAGTATGACGTAGTAGTTGTCAATTTTGCCAACCCGGATATGGTTGGCCATACAGGTATATTGGAAGCAGCGATTAAAGCGGCTGAAGTGGTGGACGAGTGCGTAGGCAGGGTCCTGGACAAAGTCAAAAGTCTGGGCGGCGTGGCACTAATCACTGCCGACCACGGCAACTTTGAGAAAATGTGGGACAAGGAAAAGAACCAGCCCCATACTGCGCATACCGTTGGTGACGTGCCGTTGATTATTTTCGATGACCGCTACAAAAATAAAAAACTACGAGAAGACGGTAGGTTAGCAGATGTGGGACCTACTTTTCTTGAAATCATGGGATTGCCGCAGCCTGAAGAAATGACAGGCCAGAGCTTGATATTATAGAGCATTTAGCATATAGCGGACAGAAAGAGCAAGCTATATGTAAACACTAAAATAGGAGTGGGAGAACCCGATGGGTCAAATTACCGTCCTTGATCAGAATATGGTTAATATGATTGCCGCCGGCGAGGTGATTGAACGCCCTGCCAGCGTGGTCAAGGAACTGATGGAAAACAGCATCGACTCAGGGGCAACAAAAATAACAGTATCCATCGAAGATGGTGGCCGCAAATTAATATCGGTCGCTGATAACGGCTGTGGGATGGACGGCAAAGACCTGGCCGCGGCATTTGAGCCGCATACTACGAGCAAAATCAAAACCACTCAAGACCTTCGCGGTATATCGACGCTTGGATTCAGAGGAGAAGCGTTAGCAAGCATTTCCGCGGTGGCTCAAGTCAGGGCGGTGAGCAGGATCAAAAGCGAGGCGGGCGCTAACAGTATTGAGATTGATTGTGGAAATAAAGGAAGCGTCAGCCCGGCCAGCGCAGATTACGGCACTACAATCCAGGTCAGAGACCTTTTTTATAAACTACCTGCCAGACGCAAATTCCTTAAAACCGTCAACACCGAAATGGGCCATATTACAGAGCACTTCACTCGGACTGCACTGGCAAATTGCGATTTTGATATGACGCTAATACACAACGGCAGAGAGCTTTATCGATTACCGGGCAAGCAAGACCTTAGCGAGCGCATAACTGAATTGTTCTCTCCTGAGATTGCTGAAAATTCAGTAGAAACCAGGAGCAATGAAAGAGGATTGGATGTCTTCGCTCTTATGGGCAAACCCGTCATTTCGAGAACAAATAGAAAATTTCAATATGTGTTTCTGAATGGCCGCTTCATCCGCGACAAATTTATCTCGCACGCAATTAAAGAGGCGTATCGAGGATGTTTAGGGCCGGACAGGTTCCCCGTCATTTTTCTGTTTGTTCAAATACCCTACGAAGACGTGGATGTGAATGTACATCCCACGAAGATTGAGGTGCGTTTTTTTAATGCCAATCTGGTCCACTCACAGATCCTCGGGTGCCTGCGGGAAAAACTTTTGGGGATAAACCTTGACATCAGTGCAAAATTGCCGTCTGCAACGAGTCCACTAAAGCAAAAGCAGGGAACACCTGAAGAAGGTTATAGAAACCAAAAAATTGCCGACGCAATGGCTGACTTTTTCAAAAAGCACAGACCTGTTCAAACGCAACAGCAATTTGCACGTGAAAGGCAAGGCCCAGGCCGTGAAGCAGGACCCCGGACGCGAGAAACCGGATACGACAGGCCGCAGGTTGAAAGAAAATTCCTGCAAATACACGACAGCTTTATCGTTGCACAAAATGACAATGGTTTCGTCATTATAGACCAGCACGCGCTTCATGAACGCATTTTATATGAGAATTTATGCCGGCGTTTACGGGAAAGCAAACTCGAATCGCAGAAATTGCTGATACCAGAAAGCTTTGAGGTCACCACCTCCCAGGCCGATGCCCTTGAAACCAACGCCGAGCTGATTGAAAAATTGGGTATCGAGCTTGCCCCGTTTGGTCCAAAGACGATGGCTATACAGGCTTTTCCCACGCTGCTGGCAAAGGCGGCACCGCTCGATTTTATTCAGGATTTAATCGATTTGCTCTGTCGTAAGGACGTGGGCCTTGATGCGGAAAGGTTGCTCGATGAGGTCTTGAATATGGCTGCATGTAAAGCGGCAATCAAAGCAGGCCAAAAACTAACTGACAACGAAATGGAGCAACTGCTTGCAGATAGAGAAATAGTAGAAAGGGCAAGTCGTTGTCCTCACGGCAGGCCCACTACGATAAATTTTTCAATAAGTGACCTGGAAAAGCAGTTTAAGAGAACGTAATGAAGAAGTGGTGGTTACTGGCGATAATCTTGTGCCTGGCTGGTGCCGGTTTTGTAATATTCGGTTTTCCAGAGGGCCAAAACCACGGTGCCCCCCCCCTGCCGAGTAAACCTGCAAGGATTGTTTCGCTTGCACCTAACCTTACTGAAATTCTTTTTGCATTGGAACTGGATGAACAAATCATTGCAGTATCCAACGACTGCGATTACCCTCCCGAGGCGGCTAACAAGAAAAAGATAGGTACATTCTGGCAGCCAAATACTGAAGCGATAATAGCGTGCAGGCCGGATTTGGTGGTTACATTGTGGTTCGAACAGCAAAAAGCCGTAGCAGATAGCTTACAAAGGCTGGGCTATCGGATTCTGACTCTAAAGATAGAGACGATTGACGAGCTTTTAACAGCGATTCAAAAAATAGGCACCGGAACAGGCTGTAAGGCGAATGCCGACCAATTGTTAAAAAATATCAACAGTCAACTAAATGATTTGCAATTGAAACTTGGTTCCGCTAATAAAGTCAAGGTCTTGTGGGTTGTTCAGGCCGAACCTTTACGTGTGGCCGGCAGAAATACGTTTATAAACGAATTGATTGAG
>JAUWLI010000173.1 GCA_030613765.1 Phycisphaerae bacterium | reverse complement strand
CAACTGATTAGCTATATCGCCCCGGCGGCGTCTGCCACTCGGCGACCGGCGACAGGCAGCGAGCCGTTTCTGCGTCCTGAAATGGGCTTTACACCGAATTGGTACCGAACCTTGCTTGGTATCGACTTCGGCCGGCGGTGGCATACCGAACCTGCATACCGGCGCGAGACGGTCCTTGCTATGCGAAGTGAATTGAAGCGTCGATTCGACGGCACGGGAATCGGTAGCATCAACCGTCCGGATGAGCCACTGGACCTGCTGACAGGCACCTACGGCTGCAGCGGTGTGGCTGCGATATACGGAGTTCCCATCATATACTATGAGGACAACTGGCCAAACTGCGAACATCAGTATCTTGGTGACAATGAGGTTGACAATCTTGAGGCACCCGAGCTTGATACAAATCCTTTCTTTCAGGAGCTTATGGCGCAGGTGGAGTGGATTGCGGCCCACGAAGGCCGGGTCGAAGGATTCATTAACTTCCAGGGTGTGCTCAACAACGCTTACCGTCTGCGCGGCGAAAAACTATTCTACGATATAATAGACACACCGCAGCGCTGCCGGGGCCTGTTCGATTGCATCTGTACTACAATGATGGATGCAGCAAAACGGCTCCACAAGCGACAATTAGAGAGCGGTGTAAAGGTTGATTTCTTTACGGTCAGCAACTGCATGGTCAATATGGTATCGCCTGAGCAGTACCGTGACCTTCTGTTGCCTTTCGACCGTCGCATGGGGGAAGCGTTCGGCTGTATTGGTATCCACAACTGTGCATGGAATGCGGATCCTTACGTCCACGATTATGTCACGATACCACAACTGGGCTATATCGATATGGGACTGGATTCGGACCTTGCGCGAGCGCGAGAGGTAATTGCATCCGCTCGGCGTGCAGCTATGTATACGCCCACTGACCTGGTCAACAAATCATTAGAGACAATCCGGGCGGACCTGGAAAGGGTCGCACGCGACTATGCTCCGTGCGACATTGTTGTTGGCGACATCGAGGCCGGCACGCCGGATGAGCGGATTATTGCGTTTCTTGGGTTGTGTAGTGAAATTAACTGTAGAATGGAGAACTTATAAAACATGGAATCGAGCTCGAACGTATTACCGAGGCCGCTACGCGGTATCATTCCGCCGATGGTCACGCCGCTTCTTGACCGAGATACTCTCGATGTGGCCGGTCTTGAGCGGCTGATTGAGCACATTCTGGCCGGTGGTGTGCATGGTTTGTTTATCTTAGGGACAACGGGTGAAGCGCCGAGTCTTAGTCAGCGTCTGCGATGCGAACTGATTAAGCGTGTTTGCGCACAGGTTAAGGGGCGTGTTCCGTTATTGGTCGGAATAACCGACACATGCTTTGTGGAGTCGGTAAACATTGCCTGTAAAGCAAAAGATGCCGGGGCACAAGCTGTTGTGCTGGCGCCACCATATTACTTTCCCGCAGGTCAGGGGGAACTGCTCGAGTATCTTGAGCATCTAATGCCTGAACTGCCGCTGCCATTGTTCCTTTATAACATGCCAAGCTATACGAAGCTGGTTTTTGAGCCTGAGACCGTGCGGGCTGCGGCTGCCATAACCGGCATTGTCGGTATAAAGGAGAGCTCCGGAGATATGGATTATTTCCGCCAGTTGCTGTTGCTGCTAAAGAAGCAGCCCGATTTCTCGCTTCTGATAGGGCAGGAGGAGCTTCTTGCTGAAACGGTTTTAGCGGGTGCTCATGGTAGTGTCTGTGGCGGTGCTAACCTGGTTCCGAATCTTTATGTTGACCTTTATAATGCAGCGAGTTCAAAGGATATGTCGACGGTCGAGGCACTTCATAAAAAGGTGATGAAAATCAGTAAGGCCATTTACGGTGTGGGAAAATACGAATCGAGTTATTTGAAGGGGCTTAAGTGCGCGCTTTCATGTATGGGTATTTGCAATGATTTTTTAGCGGAGCCGTTTCACCGTTTCCGTCGTACAGAGCGCAAAGTAATTCGCCGACACATCGAAGAGCTGGGCATTATGCAGAAAGAATAGAATGAGTTCGGATAAGGCGAAAAATTGTGCATGGCAGTCTCGATAAAATTGATATCGGCATTTTGGTTCTTTATGCCTGCGTTCTGATTGGGATGGGTTTGTACTACAGACGTAAGTGCCGTACGGCAGAGCAATTCATGGTCGCAGGCCGTTCGATTCCTGCGTGGGCGGCCGGGCTGGCTGTGATGAGCGCATATACGAGCAGTATTTCATATATCGCCACGCCGGGCATGGCATTCGAATCAAACTGGCATCCCATGATTTTTGCGTTATGCATTCTTCCCGTTGCCTGGCTGGTCTGCAAATATGCCGTGCCGTATTATCGAAAAACCCGACTGATTTCCGTTTACTCTTTTCTGGAAGAGAGGCTTGGTTCCTGGGGGCGAGTGTATGCCGCATTGGCGTTTGTGCTCTATATGGTCTGCCGGGTTGCTGTAATTCTTTACCTTGCCAGCCTGTTGCTGAGTACGTTTGTTCACTGGGACATTCGTTTTGTAATCATAATCATCGGTGTGGTGACCATCATATATACACTGATGGGCGGTATGGAGGCCGTGATTTGGACGGACGTTATGCAATCAGCGGTTATGATTATAGGTGTTCTGTTCTGCGCGGTTAGTTTATCCTACTATGTCTTCTCAGGGCCGGAACCCTTAATACAAGCGGCTATCGAACAAGGCAAGTTCAGCTTCGGAAGTTGGAAGCTTTCTCTTAATACCCAGGAAAATCTGGCCAACCGAACGATATGGGTGATGATTATTTTTGGCGTTGCAGAGAACCTGCGGAACCTGCTGGCGGACCAGAATTTTGTTCAGAAATACTGTTCCGTTGCCACCGAACGGGAGGCGAAGCGGTCAGTCTGGATTGCCATGCTGATATATATACCCCTGACTGCGGTTTTCCTCTATATCGGAACAACTCTTTTTGCCTTTTACTCTTCGCCGGAACATGCGCTGGGTACGGGTATAACCAAGGGTGACCAGGTTTTCCCATATTTCATCGCCACAGATCTGCCCGCAGGTTTGAAGGGATTAATCATCGCTGCAATTCTCGCGGCGGCAATGAGTACCGTGGACTCGGCGTTGAATTGCTCGGCAACGGTTCTGCTGCTGGATTTTACCAAGCGGTATTTTATTCCGGATATCGGGGAGAAAGCCAGCATGCTGTTTCTGCGTTCGATGACGGTGGTATGGGGACTGTTGGGAATCGGTTTTGCCCTTTTGATGATTAATGCAAAGAGCGCTCTGGATGTATGGTGGCAGATGTCGGCAATCTTTGGCGGAGGGACATTGGGTCTATTTCTTTTGTCGTTAATACGGGTACGGCTGCGTTTGTGGCAGGGTCTTGTGTCGATCGGGGCAAGTATCGCCGTAATCGGCTGGGCAACCTTTATACGACATGATTTTGTGACCGAATATCTGCCGCAATCATGGCACTGGATTCAGTGTAATCTCGACAAGATCACCATCGGTGGGGTTGGGACAACGGCCCTGTGCGTAGTTGCTTGTCTTTTCGGGCTAACGAACCGGAACCGAGGCATTGCAGCGGGAAGAAAATGATTCTCGCTGAAAAGACGCTGCGGATACGAAAAGGTTTTGCACCACCCATACGCTTGCTCTGTGACAACCGTTATGATTTCCCGGCCTTAACGTCAAAGCAGTAAAGGTTGTCGGCATATCGCAGGTACAATCGTCCACCTATGACGACGGGATGGGCCCAGCTTGGTCCGCTGCCCTGGACGGTCACTGTCCCTTTGACCTCCATACCATCAGGCGAGCACGTTGCCAGGGCTGCTCTGCCGCCTCTTTCCCCGAAGAGATAGAGCATCCCATCTGCAAAGCACAGTGAGCCCTTGCCCACCGCTTTTTCGTGCCATTTTTTCTGACCAGTCTTTAATTCGAGGCACGAAAAACCGCCGCTGTGATTACCATAGAGGTGGCCTTCGTGGACGATATAACCACCATGATGGCAGACCATGTCCTTGGTCGTCCATGCCTGGTGAGCTGATACCTTACCGTCAGATGTGCTTAGCTTCAGGCAGATGCCGCCTTTGCCATACCCGTTGGCCCAAAAGACGAGACCATCGGCGTATATGGGGTCGGGACAATTAGCAGTATTGTTAGTGCACCAACTGTTATTCCACAAGAGGTCGCCGGTCTTTGCCGAGACGCCCACAACACCTGCACGGGTGCCGGTCGCTATCATAGGCACCTGGTCATGTGTAACGGGGACACAGGAGCTGTATTCCGGACCGGCCTTGAAGCCCTTGCTCTGCCATACTGTGTCTCCGGTGTTCTTATCGAAAGCCATAATACAGTTATCGCCGCCGGGTTTGACGATGGCGAGGTCATTGTAAATCAGGACTGATTCGGCGTACCCCCATCCGCCTGGCCGCCCGCCAAAGCTTCGCAGGTCTTTGGACCAGTTCTGCCTGCCGGTCTTGGCATTTAAAGATGCAAAAATTCCGTTGCCGGACAGAAGGTAAAGCCTGTCGCCATCAATCGTGGGAGTCGACCGCGAGCCGGGATGGCTCCTGGTATAGGCCTTGTCGACCGGGATTTTCCACTTAGGTTTTCCATTCATATCGAAAGCGAATAGCATGAGTTTGTCGTCAACGTCGCCCGTTGTGTAAATCAGACCGCTACTGACCGCAACAGTTGAAAAACCTTTACCGATGTCGTTAACTTGCCACAGCAGTTTGGGGCCTTCGGCCGGCCATTCTTTCAGCAAGCCGGTGTCAGGAGATTTGCCATCGTGATTGGTTCCCCGCCACCAGGGCCACTCGGCGGCATCATCGGCCGCGCTAAGCGACGATACGCACATTCCCAACGAAAAGACGACCATTACTACCAGGCATCTCATTTTGCACATGTTTAACTCCTGTCTGAAAAATCCAAATAAACCCGATCCTCGACTAATTGGTTTGGCCTCCCCACTATGAGTCGGCAACAGTATTTATCTTATCCTGAACTTTCACATTAGATTCGCAGAGTTACCTTAACGAGCCTGTAATTTGGCAGTTTAGCACATTTTTGTTGTTAGTACAAGCTGTTTTGGGGGAAACCGACTACCGCACTAATGGATTGAAACGCTGCTTAGAAGACGTAAACCATCCTTAAATAGTTTGCATTACTCAGTTTGAACTGGTAAAATTCCGGGATATAAGGCTGGTCTGCCACTGGCGGAAATGGAACGAAATGAGAACTATCCTGGCAAGAAAGGGGTGAGGAATTATGGAGCGGCAAATCAATCGTCGTACTTTTCTCAGCAATACTGCACTTAGTGGATTAGGTTTGTTAATTCTGAAAGACAGCCGGGCAGCTTTCAGTTACGAGGCAAATGAAAAGCTTAATATTGCGCTTATTGGCGTAGGCGGCCGCGGAAGCTGGTTTGTAGGTGCAATTCCAAGAGTGGGGGGAAATGTTGTGGCGATGTGCGATGTTAATGAACGAAAGGCCAGCGGCTCGTTCAAGGAAATCCCGAAAGCCAAAAAGTATCATGACTTTCGTAAGATGCTTAGTGAAATGGACAAACAAATCGACGCAGTCGTCATCGCCACACCCGACCATATTCATGCTGTCGCATCTGCAATGGCAATTAAAATGGGTAAGCATGTCTTTTGCGAGAAGCCGCTAACGCATAACCTTCAGGAAGCGCGTGTTCTTCAACAGTTGGCGGCAAAGCACAAAGTAGCTACCCAGATGGGTAATCAGGGTACGGCGAGCCAGGGCTTCCGCCGGGCTGTCGAGATTATTCAGGCAGGCGTGCTTGGTGAAATCCGGGATGTCCATGCCTGGAATACAGGTGGTGGACCGGGCGAGCGGCCATATCCCAGTAAGGTCCACGACCTGCCGGATTATCTGAAGTGGGACCTTTGGCTCGGTCCGGCGGCGTATCGGCCGTATAATTCCCGCTGGCTCAGCGGGTGGCACGGCTGGCGCGACTTTGGCACGAATCAATTGGGGAACTGGGCCTCCCATACGATGAACTTACCTTTCAAAGCTCTTAAGCTCGATTCACTCTGGAAAGCTGATTCTCCTATTTCAGGTGAAAGGCGGATTCGACTGCAAGCTGAAGTATCCGGCTTCCACAAGGCGACATTTCCAAAACGGGAAATTATACACTATGACTTTCCTGCAAGAGCAGATATGCCGCCGGTCAGAATAAACTGGTATAACGGCGGCGGCCACGCTCCAGGGCCTCGAGGACTTATCGAGAAGGTAATGGGCCGACGGCTCGATTGGGGTGACGCCGGTGAGAAGAAATGGCAGGACCATGCCGGCTGCCTTATCGTGGGTTCGAAAGGTATGTTACACTCAACGGGGCACAACACTTCCTTTAGCTTGCTCCCGAAAGATAAGTTCGAGGACTTCCAGGGCCCCCCGTTGTCGCTGCCGCGTTCGAGAGGCCATGAGCGTGAATGGCTCGATGCCTGCAAAGGAGGGAAGCCAGCGATGTCTAACTTTGATTATTCCGGTCCTCTGACTCAGTTTGTGCTTTTAGGTAATGTCGCCACTCAATTTGAACGAA
>JAUWLI010000077.1 GCA_030613765.1 Phycisphaerae bacterium | reverse complement strand
CATAGCACAGTTCGATGATACTTCTGCGACACTTCTGGAGAAATTAGCTGTAATACAGACTCTGCAAAAAGAAAAGAAACAGCTCCTGGAGGAGAAGATTGAATTGCAAAACAGGATGGACAAGCTCCTGCAGCCGACAGGCAGAACAACTGCTCCCGTCGTGACCGTCACTCCCAAAACAGAAATAGCTCGGCCGGCCCCGGTTATCGGCAGGAAAATCGGGTTGAAAGGTTTGGTGACAGCAGTAGATACGAAAAACAAGATGGCCAGCATATCCATCGGTACGGCCGATGGTGTCAAGGAAGGTATGAAATTCCACGTTACTCGGGCCGATAAGTTTATTTGCGACATTCTCATCATAGACACAGATGCCGAAGAGGCCGTCGGGGCCCTCGAACTCGTACAGGAACAACCAAGGCCCGGAGATACCGTAACAACTAATTTGTAGCAGTTGAACCTAATCCGGACAGGAAAAAATAAATTTAAAGAAAAATCAAATTCTGAACTCTTCTATCTGAGGTTGATATGAGTCCTAACAGGCAGATACGTGGTGGTAAGGTAATACCGGTCGCCAATCTCTACACGATTATACTTGGCCTGGCGTTCTGCGTCGTCTTCGCCACAGCGGTGTTTGTTGCCTACAAATGCTATTTCCAGTACGAAACTATCTTTAACATTCCGTAGACAATCCTCTATTGAACACAATAGAAATCGCCGATAACGCGGAAATATTCCTTATTTCCCGTTGGAATTATGGCTATCGACCCACTTCACCTACAAAAAAGAATTTTTTTATCACCCTTGACAACTGCGATGTTTATATATAAATAATAGAAAACTGAAATTTAAGAAGGGACTCGAAGGTGCTACTGGACACAATCTTAGGCTGGTTCAGTATGGATATGGGGATCGACCTTGGTACGTGCACTACTTTGGTTTGTGTCCGTGACAAAGGTATTGTACTCAATGAACCCTCCGTAGTTGCTGTTCGCAAGGGAACAAACATTGTCCTGAACAATGGCGAAGCTGTCGGCCTCGTCGCTCGCGAAATGCTCGGCAAAACTCCCGGTTCTATCAGTGCCATAAGACCGCTAAAAGACGGCGTAATCAGCGACTTTGAAATCACCGAGGCCATGCTCGGATATTTTATAAGAAAGGTCCACGGCAGAGGAGGACTCGTAAGGCCTCGCGTCGTTATCGCCGTTCCAAGCGGGATAACCGCTGTTGAACGACGCGCCGTCATTGATAGTGCCGAACGCGCCGGAGCTCGAAAGGTCTACCTCGTGGATGAGCCGATGGCCGCTGGTATCGGTGCTGGGCTGCCGATCACAGACCCCACCGCATCCATGATTGTAGATATCGGAGGTGGAACAACAGAAGTCGCTATTATGAGTCTGGCAGACATTGCTACAGCTGAATCAATACGCATCGGAGGAGATGACATGGATGAAGCCGTCATCAGTCATCTCAAAAAAACATATAACCTGCTTATCGGTGAGGCAAGCGCCGAAAAAGTCAAGATACAAATTGGCTCCGCCGCGCCACTTGATGAGGAATTGACGATGGAGGTGGCCGGTAGAGACACAATCTCCGGACTGCCGAGAAAAATCGTTATTACAAGCGAGGAAATTCGTGAATCATTGCGCGATCCCATCGCTACAATTATAGATACCGTCACGGCTACTCTTGAAAAGGCAGAGCCCGAGCTTGCTGCAGATTTGATTGAGAACGGTGTGCACATCTGCGGCGGCGCCTCACTGTTGAGGGGTATGGATACTATTCTCGCAAACGCAACCGGACTAAATGTTCAAATAGTCGACGACCCGCTCAGTTGCGTTGCTCGTGGAACAAGCGTCTACCTCGAAAATCTGGAGTTGTGGAAAGATACAATGGACCATAACGAGTACGGATGGGAGTAATTCGTTATACGTGCTGACTAATGCACAGTATACAATAAGGCCATGGCAAGGAAGCTATTTAGAGCCCATAGTCCCAAACGTGATAACACGAACTTGGGGACAATATCCAGACCAATGTTATTTACCTGGTTTATGTTGACCGGGCTTATCTTGCTCTTTGCTCCGCAAAACCTCACAAATGACCTTCAGTTTACTTTCGCCCGTATCTTCCGCTGGCCTTTGACTATCGGAAAAAACATTTCACTATATGCACGAACCAGGCAGCCGGCCCGGGACGCAACCTTCGATGGAAAATCACGATACGAAAACCATATAGCCAACCTACAGGAACAGTTGCGACTAAAACAAGAGGAAATCATAGAGCTGTCAAGTCTCCACGTTAGATTCCCTGCTTTGAAAAATGCAGGTCTCCTTATAGCCGATGTCTACAGGTCAACTATCAACGGAACAAGAAGCGAGTTTACAATCAGCCGTGGCGAAAACGACGGCCTGGCTAAAGGCCAATTCGTCCTCGGTGACAATAGTGTTATCGGAACGATTTCTGACGTCAAGCCAAGAACTGCAAAAGTTAAGTTATTTACAGACCCGGCTTCCAGAATAGCCGTAAGAATAGGAAACTTAAATATTGACAGGCTTATGGAGGGCGCTGGAAAAGACGAGGCCAAAATCCGACACCTCAGGACAAAACTCAAAATCAGGGTTGGAGACAAAGTCCTGGCTGGAAAAAAACCGGGATTCCTCGATGCATCTATGATTATCGGCGTTGTCACACGCTGCGAAAGGGACGATATAAATCCCTCAATATGGGATATTACCGTCAAGCCGGTCTGTGATATTGAAAGACTAAACAGTATAACTGTAATTATAATGAATCCACAAAAATAATCGAGGGCTCACATCCAGCACTTATTCTGCGAAGGCTCACGCCGAATAGATGCGCGAAAGACTGTGAGGATAAATAATGCGATGGTTTCGCTTCGCAATCTTCGTCTCTTTAGCTGCCGTACTCATGGCCTCTGGGTTATTGGATATCATTGCTCTGCCCCCTTCGAGTAGCAAACCAAATTTATTATTAATACTTCTGGTCTTTTTCGCTATTCACAGCAACACCTCCAATGCAATCATAACCTCATTCGCAATAGGTTTTACTGCTGATATCAGTATTGGCTCTATAATGGGCTCACTAACAATCAGCTTTGGACTTTTCGGGACCGCCCTGGCATATCTTCACCGTGTTATTGCCATCAGAAAAGTCCATTACCAGGCCTTCGCTATATTTATCACCGCTTTTATGACCAGCACACTCGCTCATTTTTTAGCCATCCTGAGAGGCCAGTCCACTGTTTCAAATGTATACTCTGCTATTCTCGGAACTGCCTTATATTCGGCTGTAGTCGGACCAATTTTTTTCTTGCTGGCATCCTGGTTGATGCGTATAAAAACACATCGATTCGGCAGGCATTAGATGCCTGTTGCACAAAATCTGAAAGAAAAGCCTGTCTCTCAAGAGATGCAAAATAAGATAGACCATGTATAATAAGCGAATCAAAATTTTTGTTTTCATAAGTACGATTCTCATAGTACCCTCTTTACTCCGGCTGGTACAAATACAGGTATTGGAGCATTCCTTCTACATGGAGGGTCTCGATGAATTAAAGCTGCAACAAGGCGTTTCCAGACAGCTTCAGACAATCAGGGGACAAATTCTCGATCGCAAGGGCAAAGTCTTGGCAACAAATGAACCTCAGTTCCAGCTACACATAAATTACAAGCTCACTTGTCTCTTCGACGAACGTGTGCGAAGGGCAAAACTGCTCACCGCCGCAAAAAGGTCCATGCTCGCAAAGGAAAAACCCTCTTTATACAAGGTACGCAAAGAAATGGACGCAAAGCTTGAGGAACTCAGCAGGATAATTTACAAGTGTTCATTCTTTGGGCAGGGACAATTAGATATTGAGGAGCAAATCAACTATATAAACAACAGAATATGGAACCTCCGCACCTTTCTGGCCTGGAGGAGAAACGATCCTGACCCGAAAATTATCGCCAAATACGGCAGGGTCAGTGACGTCCCCCTTTCGGTGGCTATTCGGGATTTCGAAAAGAAATTTCCGGATGTTGACCAGCGCCTTTTGCTAATAGAAAAAATTCAGAAAATCCCCAAAATGAACAGGCCCTGGAGATTGCTCGAGTTAAAAACCGATGCAGACGTCTTTGACGCCCAATTGGAGTTTATGGATATTGAAGGCATTGAGATTCTGCCAAAAGAGAGCAGATTATACCCCTATGGCGCGGTCGCCGCACAAACAATAGGCTGGGTCGGCCCCCACCAGGAAAGGGACAAGCAGCTTTTTGCAAATGATAAATTATCACGATATATCAGCGATGAAGTCTGCGGACGGGAAGACGGCGTAGAGTATATCTGTGAAACTATACTGCGGGGCAGACGTGGCGAAGAAGCTTACGATATAGACCTCCAGTTGGTAAGTCGAACAGAAACACAGTTCGGCAAAGACGTTACAACAACACTGGACATCGAGCTTCAAAAGAAAATAGAAGACCATCTCGCCGACTGCCTCCTAAACCCAAATTGTCAGGCACCTATAGCCGCTGTTGTGATTGACGTCAATACCGGAGATATCCTCGCCCTGGTTTCAACACCGACATTTGACTTGAACCGTGCCAGGTTTGACTACGGCGACCTTGCTTCCGACTCCAATGAACCGCTCAGAAACAGGGCGATAAACAAGCTATATCCGCCAGGCTCAGTTGTAAAGCCGCTCATTCTCATCGCCGGGCTTCAATCCGGCAAAATCACCCCGGAGGAGATTATCAGCTGCCCCGCAAAAAAAATGCCAAAACCAAGTTGCTGGCTCTTCAACCAGTTCCAGAGTGGACACGACTATAAATGGCAAAACAACGCACGAAATGCCATCAGGGGAAGTTGCAATATTTATTTTTCCAGGCTTGCCGAAAGAATCGATCCCCCTGTACTCCAGCTTTGGCTTTTCAAATTCGGTTACGCCCAAAAAATACCACTCTCCATCCCGAATCCTGCATCGAGTATCGAGAATCGGGCATCGGGTATCGAGAATCGAAATCTAAGACAGGTCGCAGGGACAATTTCAAGCACTGCTGCAAAGACCCCAATTTCACGCCTCGACCAGATACCCGCTCTTTATAAGGGCGACAGAAGATTTTTTGGAATCGGACAGAGTCATCTCCGAGCTACACCATTACAGGTAGCAAATGCAATGGCCGCCATCGCACGGGGCGGAGTCTATAAACCGCCCCGACTCTTTCTTGATTCCGGACCATTGAGCAACGAGAATCGAGAATCGAGCACCAACCTCAATATCTCCCCACAAACCATCGCCGTAGTCCACGATGGTATGAGCGCGGTGGTTAATGAGCCCAGTGGAACCGCCAACACCCAGTTTTTACAAAGCTCGCTCGTCCACCAGGCAGTAAAGGTGTATGGCAAAACAGGCTCAACGCAAGCCCCGGAAAATGCATGGTTCGCTGGCTTCGCAACAGATAATGCCGGCCGAAGCATCGCAATCGCTGTTCTTGTAGAAGGTGGACAGCGAGGTTCTCAGGACGCCGCACCGTTAGGCTTTGACATCATCCAGTCCTGCATCGACACAGAAAATTTAGGCCCGCCTCAATCGATAACAGAATAGTCTACCCCCCTGCTCTGCCGCCCTTTCCCTTACCCGTGCAACCAATGAATTTAATTTACGACAGTTTACTTGACGATCAGTTCAGGCTTTGCTCAGGGAAGGTCCTTCGGGCCGACTTTTATTTGTCGGCGGGTAGTGTGGAGTGGCAATTGAGAGGAGAAGAGGATATAAAGGCAAAAGTTGTTAAATAAGGAATTGGGTGTTGTAATTTTGGTCATCGAATTTTGGCATTTTTTTGTGAGGTGGTAATTATGAAATCGAAAAGGTATTTGGTTCTGGTAGTGATTGTTGTGGTAGTTGGTTTGGCTGGGCAAATGTTTGTGAAAGGCCAGAATCCCCCTGGTGCGAGTAAGGTGGCGGTGGTGTGGACCAGCGGAGACTCGGAGGTGGCGCATAAGGTCTGCTTTATGTATACGCATAACGCAAAGAGGGCTAAGTGGTTCGATGAGGTTGTGCTGGTAATATGGGGACCCTCATCGCGAATCCTGGCCGGTGATAAGAAGCTGCAGGCTGCGGTCAAACAGATGATGAACGACGGGGTGGTTGTGCAGGCATGTGTGGTTTGTGCTGATATGTACGGGGTTGCGGGCCGGCTGCGAGAGATGGGTATTGAAGTAAAGGGGATGGGCAAACCTTTGTCGGATATGCTAAAGGGTGATTATAAGGTGATAACGTTTTGATGAGAAATTGAAAATCAAACTTACACATAATACTTGACACTATCAGTTGGGACGAAAGGTTGTGTTTTTATGGGGGATTTGGTATAATAAGGTAATGACTATTGAAAACGATTAGCCCGCGGTCGGAGGCGGGGGCATATAGTAAATTGGAAATGCCGGTCAATACGGACAACACAGACACAGCCTACGGCGCTATTGGGTAATGTCAGTAAGGAATGTTTTTGTCAAGCAAGGTCAACAAATCACAAACAGCTCACAGTTTCCCCGGATATTCGGTCATTGCCATATCAGTGCTTGCGGTTTGCTTGGTTGTTGCGATCTTTTTGGTTAGCTGCCGATTATACCCGGAAGTTAGTTCTGTAATAGAAACTACCGCCACTGACTGGCCTATGTGGCGTTACGATGCAAGTCGAAGTGCGGCATCGCCCGGCCAGTTGCCGGCCAGGCTGCATCTTCAGTGGGTAAGAGAGCTTGACATGCCTTTGCCGGCATGGGGTAAGGAACAATATAAGCTGCAGTTCGACCGTTCCTACGAGCCTGTTGTAATGGGCAAGCAGATATTTGTTCCTTCCATGGTCAGTGACAAAGTCACAGCTTACGACACCGATAGCGGTAAAGAAAACTGGCGATTCTACTGCGACGGGCCTGTGCGCTTCGCTCCGGTTGCATGGAAGGACAAGGTATATTTTGTAAGTGACGATGGATATCTTTATTGTGTCAAAGCAGAGCAAGGCGAGCTGATTTGGCGGTTCCGGCTGGGCCCTTCCCAGCGGCGGATATTGGGCAACGGCCGCTTAATATCGGCGTGGCCTGCGAGAGGGGCGCCGGTCCTGTATGATGGAAAAATCTACTGTGCGGCGAGCATCTGGCCTTTTATGGGGACTTTCATTTACTCCCTGGACGCCGACACAGGCAGCGTGGTTTGGGAGAACAGTGGCAGCGGCTCGATGTACATTCAACAGCAGCACAACAGCGACGCATTTGCGGGCGTTGCACCACAGGGATATATGGCGGCCACGGACGAGAAGCTATTAATAACCAGCCGAACAGTCCCCGCATGTTACGACAGAAGAAATGGACGGTTCCTTTATTATAACTTGTCCGAACGTCACTATGGCAAGCACGTGGGCGGATACGATGTCTCAGTCTTCAAAGACTGGTTCTTCAATAACGGAGTTATGTACCGTCTTCGTGACGGCGGAGGAATTACAAAAACTGCGGCGTCTGTTATGACAGAAGAAGGCGTGATTGCTTTCGACAAGAATGGCGACCTGGTGGCTTACAAGCCGGTAGTGGCAAAAGACGCAAAATCAGAAAAAAAACAGGGTCCTGTCAAAGGCTGGCAGGTATGGAGAATGAAAACAGAGCCGGCACTTGACAAGATCTATATCAAGGCCGGGAATCGATTGTATGGTAGTAACACCGAAGGCATTATTGCTGCAGTTGATATACCCGCCAAAAACCGAGAGGGGCGTATTTCGTGGCAGTATAGTATTAGAGAAAACGTATGGAATATGCTGGCCGCTGACAGAAAGCTGTTTGTCGTCACCGAACAGGGACGCATTTACTGCTTTGCAGAAGAAAGAGTTTGGCCAAAGTGGTACCAGATTAGCAATAGTGAGTTACCTGAAGCAGCAAAGAAATGGCAGAGAAAAGCAAGGCGAATACTTCAGAAAAGCCCGGCCAGCGGTGGATACTGTTTGTGGCTTGGAACCCATGACGGCAGTTTACTTAAAGAAGTCCTGCATCAATCTGAATTGAATATCATTATCGTTGAGTCCGAGGCCAATAAAGTTGCATCACTGAGGAGAGAGCTGGATGAGGCTGGTTTATACGGGTCACGTGCTTCAGTGTTGAGTGGAGATATTACTACGATCCAAGCGCCGCCTTATATAGCGAATATGATTGTAGCTGAAAACCTCGCGATGGCAGGCGGCAGGAAGGGCAAAGTCTTTGCTGAAAAGGTGTTTGATTCGCTGCGTCCTTATGGCGGAGTGGCATGGCTTCAAGCCAATAAAGAACAACAGCTAAGCCTCTATCAACAACTGGCTGACTCTGAACTTGAAGGTTGCAGGATTGAAAACCTCGGAGATGCCATATTGTTAAAGCGGGCCGGTGCTCTGCCGGGCTCTTCGGACTTCAGCCATCAGTATGGCGATGTGGCCAACACTGTTTTTTCAGCCGATAATCTCAAGCTCCCACTGGGCCTGCTGTGGTTTGGTGATGATTCAGATTTTAATGACGTTCTTCCAAGGCACGGCCACGGCCCCCCGGAGCAAGTCGTGGAAGGAAGACTCTTCATACAGGGGATTGGTTCCATCAGCGCACGGGATGTCTACACAGGCAGGACCTTGTGGAAGAAGAGCCTTAAGAACGTGAACACTTTCGGCGTTTATTACGATAGCTCCTACAAACACGATTTCCGAGACCTCAGTTATAATCAAGGGCACATACCCGGGGCGAACGTACGCGGGACCAACTTTGTCGCTACCAAAGAACACGTATACATCCTCGAAGGGGCCCAATGCCATGTTCTGAACGCAGCAACGGGAGAAAGCATTAGGACCTTGTCTCTGCCGGTGCGAAATGGTGAATCGCCGAAGGATTGGGGGTACATCGGGGTCTTCAAAGATTATCTGATTGGCGGCTTGGATTTTGTCCGGCATTCAGGATTGTTTGATCCAAAAGACAAGGACGCAAAGAAGCAGTTTTCTTTCCTGGATAAGAACGCCAGTAAACAATTAGTGGTGATGAATCGTCACACCGGGCGAGTTCTCTGGACAATCGATGCCCGCCACGGGTTCATCCATAATGGGATTGTTGCCGGGAATGATAAAATCTTTTGTCTTGATGGAATCCCTCCGTACATAAGCAAGATTGCAGGCGATCGCCGCATTGACCTGGGTCCTCGCTATCGGCTGCTGGCCCTGGAAATTGGAAGCGGTGAAACTATATGGGAAAACTCAGATAACGTCTTCGGGAGCTGGTTAGGGTATTCGGCGCAGTATGATATACTCCTGCAGGCCTACCGGAAGTCTCGCGATATGGTTTGGGAACCCGGCAACAGAATGGCAACGTATCACGGCCAGAGCGGCAAGGTCATCTGGGACAAAAAGATTAACTACGACGGCCCCTGCATATTGGGCGGTGATAGAATCATTACCCAGGAAAGTGCTTACAGCCTCTTGACAGGTCTGCAGCAAATGCGCAAACATCCTCTGACCGGGGAACAGGTCCGCTGGCAGTATTCTCGAAATTACGGTTGTAACACAGCCACGGCCAGCGAGAATATGCTGACGTTTCGTTCGGCTGCCGCCGGCTACTTTGATCTTGCCGGCGATGGCGGCACGGGAAACTTCGGAGGATTCAGGTCCGGATGTACCTCGAATCTCGTTGTGGCCAACGGCGTCCTCAACGCCCCTGACTACACAAGAACCTGTACGTGCAGTTATCAGAATCAAACATCTCTTGCGATGGTAGAGATGCCGGAGGTCGAGACCTGGACCTTCAACAGTATCGAAGAGAGCAAAGACGTAATACAGAGAGTCGGTATCAATTTCGGTGCACCGGGTGACAGGAAAGCCGGCAACGGAACACTCTGGCTGGACTACCCAAGTCTTGGTGGTAAATCGCCGGCCTTGGATGTCAAGATAAAGCCGAAGAAGCCGATATGGTTCAGGCGGCATTCAGCACTCCTTCAGGGTGGCAATCTTAAGTGGGTGGAGGCCTCCGGGGCTAAGGGGATTACATCTGTTTCTGTAAGAATAGCATCCGGCAAGGGCAATAGCGTGCGTGGGCGTGACAATGCGGGCAAACCGTACACTGTGCGTCTGCATTTCATCGAGCCTGATGACATTAAACCCGGCCAACGAGTGTTCGATGTCGGCCTGCAGGGCAAGACCGTTCTCGAAGATTTCGATATCATAAAAGAAACCCAATCACCTGATGTCGGCTTGATGAAGGAGTTCACGCAAGTCAATATCTCCGACGCCCTGACAGTCTCACTAACAGCGGCAGCCGGCGATTGCGAGACGATTAGCTGCGGCATAGAGCTAATCGCTGAGCGCTAACCTTATACCAATTGCGTTAAATTATTGCGCTTCGTGCATTTGCCACAGACCAGTGGCAGCCTCAAGTGAAGCTTGGGGATGGCTTACTGCCGGTTATGCAGAGTGCAACA
>JAUWLI010000234.1 GCA_030613765.1 Phycisphaerae bacterium | reverse complement strand
CCATCCTCATGCACAACTATAATCCTTCCATGGCGGTCAACAAGAAGGCCTCCGGGAAGTACTGCCGAAGCCAGCCGCTTCCTCCACATGACCTTACCCGTCTGTGGATTGAGCCCAGCCAATGTCCAGTTTGAAGATAGTGACCGGGGTCGCTGTTCCTGAATCGCCGTGAGGATGGCGTTCTTCGCAATTACAAACGCGACCGTGTCGCTGTCCTTCAACTCCTGTGCAGTCCAGTTCTTCTTGAGCGTGTTTGCATATCTGTATTGCTGGCGAAGGTCCATTTGGGTGGCTTTCTCCAGGTGCTCAACGAGTGCTCCGCTGTCGACGCACGCCGGCATACTAAGTGGACCGTTGGCCATGACAAACTTCTCATCTGACCATGCCGACGGAATTTTCCCGAATCCGATATGTATTGCCTTGCCGATTCCGCCATTGCCGACCTTTGCAATGGTGAACGCCGCAGGATTCACGTAGTTACGAATCCCCGAATACTGGAGACGTCCGCCAAAGATTAGGTAATCCTGGCCAAGAACTCCTATCTCCTCGCCGCGATTTGTGCGTGGTGAACCATTGCCGACCGACCGAGACAAACAATCGCCATCTTTCAAGCTGTAACAGGCTGGGGAAATGACATTTCCGCCCGGCATCCAAAGTTGTTTGCCCGCAATCGCCAGAACTCCCTGCGCCGACACTCCCTTTCTAAGCTCCTTGTCCAGGTGCCCCGATGTCGTATTACTCCATTTCTGTGCTCCTGATTCGGCGTCCAGCGCATACACGTAAGTGCCATCATAGTCGATGATACCTGCTGCCGCATACGCCACGCCTTCCTTGACCAGCACACCGCTGGCAACAGGCCACGATGAGCAAAGCCTGTCATAAACCATTATCCGTCTTTCCACCGGTGCTACTCTGAAACGCCACAACAGTCGCCCCGTGGCCGCCTCAAGGCAGTATACCGCACCATCACATGACCCCACATAGGCCCGTCCATTCCACACCGTCGGTGGCTGTGTGACCGACCCAGCCGTTGCATAAGACCATTTCAGACCACCCGTTTTGCCATCAATGGCACGAACCTTCCCATCGTCACCGCACAGGAAAACCAATTCTCCTGCAGACGCAGGCGCACTCGGCCTGTAAGAAGCCGATGCACGGTACCTCCAAAGTGATTTCGGATCAGCCGGGATACTCGCGGCCGAACAGGCGCTTCGGTTGTTGTTTCCTCGATATGTTGGCCAATCTTCCTTGATAATCTCAGGAAACGCTGCCACTGTCTTGCTTTCTTCACACACCTGGAGCCGTTGCGATACAGGGTCTTGTTCCTCTACCCTGAAATCGCCCGCCGAGCAGAGGCCGGAGGTCCCCATCAGCGAGAGGTTACAGTCGCAAAGCCACGGCCCGATATAGAGCAATCCGTTTGCTGCGATGACACCATCGTTGCAGGCCGGTCGCAACGCGCCGTTAAACAATACCTTTTTTGTATTCCTGTCGTAACGCGTCAGCCCTTCGGGCATGCCCCGGCAGAAGAACGAATCCGGAGTTGCGGTCAGGCGTACACACGAGCGTTTTGCAAAGCCAAGGTCTTTGACGGTTTCGCCTGTCAATGGCTCCAGCATAAGAGTGCTGCCGCCAGGCCCTATACCAACGAAGAGTTTGTCATCTGTATAGAGCATATTGGGATTGTTCGTCGTCTTCTTTCGACTCCATAGAAATTTTCCGTCCCCGGATGAGATGGCGACAACATTCATTCGAGTTTGCGCCTGAAAGTAAATCGCATCGGGCGTATACAGGCAATAACATGTTGTACGGAATCCCGGCGTTGATTTCAGGCCCTTTCCCGGCTCTTCAATCAGGCGGACAACTTTGGAATCGTTATTTCGCCACTTGACTTTTCCCGAGGAAGCATCAATACAGCCGGTATGTTCTCCCGGACAGTAAAAGAATATCTTACTCCCACCTATCACCAGGGCCCTGGAATCGATCTCCTTTTCTTCCGAGTGCCTCCAGAGCACCTTCTTCCGCTTTATGTCATAGGCGGCAAGCGTCTTCCCGAATCCCCACGGCACTTTCGGCTGATAGTAGCCGGGACTAAGCTCACCCCAGCTCCAGTGGCTGTGTTTGCTTCGCACTACGGTCGTCTCCGAGGAATCTTGAACTGTGCCGGCAAGAACATAAAGCACTCCATCCTGTAATGCGATGTATTTCCATTCGCCTTCGACTTCGGGGATACTAATTCTACCCATTTCCCTGCCGCTTTCAGGATCCAGCAACAGGCACACATCGTTTTCTATCATATAGAAGCAATCTTCGGTGGCAATAAACGCGGACCGGTGCACTAAGTAACCGTCCGGAAGCTTGCGTGACCAAAGAAGGCTCCCGTTATAACCGTTTCTGGCCAACAGGGTATTAAGCCATTGTTCCTCGCGTCTATGGTGTGCTATGTGACCCAATGCCGTGAAAATACGTCCACCGGCCGCCGTAGTGATGGCAGGCATCGAAGAGTAGAGAGGCCCAGTCAGCCACTGCGTTCTATACGGCGCCTTTATAACGGTGTCGGTCGAAACAGGATTGTTGTCCGGCCCATGCTCCCAATGACTCCACGAGTCCATCCCCTTTGGTTTTGGCTTTGTGCCCTCCACCCACGTTCCAGAGCTATCTTTTACAAGTTTGAAACTGCTCTTCTCAATGCCGCCTTTGAGCATCCACTGTGACAATCGTTTCTTAGTCAATTGCCTCTCTGCGTCTCGGACACTGCCGATAATAGCTCTGCCGCCGGGACGCAGGACTCGCAAGATTTGCTTGATTGACAAGTCTTTCAATTTGTGGCCGACACCATCTCCCCCTGCCCCAGCTTTAACACCAAGTGGAACAAGCACCACATCAACGGTATTGTCCGCAAAGGGCAGGGAATCCAGATTCTTTCGCTCAACGAGGACCCGTCTGCCGTAGAGTCCGTCAACGTCAAGCGTTTTTTGTACAGCGGCAACCGTCGCTTCCCGCGGGTCCTGTACATAAACAAAATACTTGCTGCCTCGAACAAGTTCGAGCGCCAACGTCCCGTCCCGGCATCCCAGCAGTGAGCAGAGCCCGCGCGATGTGCCGGCCTTGGTGATTAATTGATGCGCCAGATCGCTTTCACCTGGTCCGGTGCCGGCTCCAACTGTCGTGGCCGTAATGGCAAGAAAAATGACGCTGCATATTAGAAGATAAAAACGTTGCTTATACATAGTGACCTCCTTAACTATTTTGTCTTTCACTGCCTCTGTTCTTACAATTGCCCAAAGCACGACAGGTTTTATACTCTTTCCCGTCGTTTCAAAAGCCGCCATAGCATACCTCTTCCGCCAAAGAAAATCAAGGCTGCTGTATTGAACATTTTTGCCCGATTTCTACTCACAATGTATCCATGCCCTTACCCAACATTCAACCCGCAAAAAGACAAATAAGCGGTTAGCCGGCTATATTTGGGTTTGTTGCTTATAAAGTGGGCTATTTTAGGGTACAAAGATGCTTCAGGAATGTGGGGAAGGGTATTGGCGAGGAATATCGTTGCCTTGTTTTATAAATCTTCCATGCAGGGGGTTCCTTCAATAAATTCGGCTTCCATGCCGAGTTTTGTAAAGTAGTCCACAATTGCTATGCAGGCGAATTTCTCAGTTGAATAATGCGTTGCCCCGACCACGTTAATTTTATTTTTCTTCGCGATTCGGTGAAACTCCATGCCCGGCTCAAAGGAGGTCATCGGTTTGGTGAGTCCGGTCAAATATGTGTTGATGCCCAATGCAAACAGCTCGCGTGCCACAAAATCGATACAACCCCCACCGGCGGCAACGGCCACTTTTCTGTTTTTAATAATCTCATCGCCATATTGCCTTACCTTTATTTCGTGGCCAATAACTTTCTTGACATGTAGAGCGAAATCCGCCAGCTTTGTAAAATCCGTTTCGCATATTACGCCAACTTTGGTTCCAAGATATTCGCAGAACTCACCATCAACTCGCAGTTGCAATGCTTTTGCCAAATTCACGGACGTGGAATAAGGGCCGTTCTTGTCGAGCGGGATATGCAGGACGTAAAAAGATATACGTTTTTCTTTTAACTGCTTTAGATAGTTGGCCGGGATATTATAAAAAGGGAAGCCTTCCAGGGTTGGGTCATAACCCATTGCATGATGTGAGAACAGTAAAATGTCTGTCTCGTTTCGAGCAAGGATTCTGTCAAGCACAATCGTATCCGGGATGGTGGAAGTATAGACTTTTTCTATATTGTCGGAGTTATCGAGCATCAGCCCAACGTATCGTTTCTTGAAATCCGGATTGATGAATTCGTTGAATTCAACAAAGCTCCAATCGTCCTTGTATTTTTCAATCTCGAAATCCTTGTCTATTTTTTCGTATAGCTCTTTGGCTTTCATCTTTAATTCTTAGCTTAATTATCTTGTTTCAATGGTTCTTTTACAGTAGAGGATATACAAGTCGAGCAGGTTTACTCTGCCCATCACGATTGTAGGATACAACCAATTCCTAATAGGGGCAAGGCAAATAGGGGCGCAATCCGGCACAGGCTCAGCACAGAGATTCTGCAGAAGTGTTTGGGAATGGTGAAAAGATCAATTGTAGAAACATGGAGAAATCAACACTATGCAGTAGATTTCGTCTTATCTTGTTTGTAACATGTCAGTTTTTCTAACATTTTTCTTTTGACGAGAACCAGTGTCAACTGAGCCACCATGAATTATCGGCCATCCTTTAGCCTGGTCGTTAATATGGCTATTTATAAAAGCCTCAGTTTCACGTTTGGCCTTGTGGCTTATCTTGGCTACATCTTGTGAATCCATGGCTTTGGACCTCTTTCTATTCATGTTACTCATTATAAGCAGTTATTTAATTCATATATATAGACGTTTGTTTCAGCATTTTAGTTACAAAATTTCGAAAAATACTTTAGTTATTTTTTGGGATTATGACAACACGGTCTCAAAATCGCCTTTTTTGTATTGATAAAGCTGCCTTGATTATTTCCGGCTTAAAAGCCGTAAACGATTCTTAGCCGCTTTTCTGTAGGCATGTTTGGGTACCATTCATTTCTTGGGCCTACAAATCCGGGACCGCTTCTGCGAAGTCTTACAGACGTCTGGGAGCCATTGGAGTTGGTGA
>JAUWLI010000299.1 GCA_030613765.1 Phycisphaerae bacterium | reverse complement strand
GACAGAACCACCAGCCTCGCCCATATAAAAAGAGAAACCACGATGATATTCTGTTTCTGAACCGTTGCAGTCGATGATTGTTGTTGCTACTACGTTGGGATCATTTGGGTCAGTACTCCTGACTGTAATCGCTTTGCCAAGAAAGTACATATCCCTGTTGCCGAGTCCTCTATAGATACCGGGCTGAATCTCAACAATATCACCGTTGTTGGCGTCGTTGATTGCTGCTTGAATGTTATTGAAATCCGTAGGCCCATCATCATCAACGTAAATTGTTCTTGCGGTAACCGTGCACACCATCGCCCTAAGGAATATTACCATTACCAGCGACACTTTTAGATTTGCTGTCCACCGCATTATTTGCCTCCAAAAAATGTGCCTGTTTTCACGATTTGCACATTATAAAACTCGCCCGTTTTATGGCATTTCAAGGGGAGTGCCAAGAGAAGCGTTTTTAGCTGTTCTCATCCCCTGATAGCCTGAAAACGTATATAAACAGCATAGCAGATTTTTGCTGAATTTCAAGGAAAAAATCACTTTTTTGCGGCCAACAGTATTCGATGAAAAAGCTGTCAAGGCCAGGGAGCGTATTTAGGATAGACCAGACATCATTACAATCGTGACATCTCTTTTTCTGTAAACTTGATTATCTCGTTCATCATCAGGACAGACTGATACGGGAAAAGGCCAATGGCAGTTTCCGCTGAAAGCATAACAGAGTCAGTGCCGTCAATAATGGCATTGGCGACGTCGGTAACCTCTGCACGCGTGGGTCTGCTGTGCTCGGTCATGTGTTCCAGCATTTGAGTGGCTGTAATTACGAACTTTCCCGCGGCATTACATTTTTTTATTATGCGCTTCTGGATTATGGGGACTTCATAGATTGGGACGGCAACACCCATGTCGCCACGAGCTACCATTATGCCGTCGGCGGCGTCGATTATTCGATCAATGTTTTTTATCGCTTGTTTATTCTCAATTTTCGCCACAATCCTGCAGTCAGGTAATCCTGGTTTAATCAGTTCAGCGGCCTTGCGAACATCGTTTTCATGCCTTACGAAGGAAAGGGCAATGTAGTCCACTCCGTGTTTTATACCGAATTCGATGCCCTTTTTGTCTTTCTCGGTTATCCCTTCAAATTCAAGGTCCACATCAGGTATATTTATTCCTTTTCTTTCCTTAAGGATACCGCCTTCGACAACCACAGCTTTTATGCTGTTGGCCGATGTGCTCTTTACACGGAGAATGAGGTTGCCATCATCAATGTAGATAAGTTGGTTCGGCCTTATCCGGCACAAATCACCTTTGTAATCGAATGGAATTGTTTTTGGGCCTTGAGATTCGGAGTCATTGGTCAACCATACAACTGTTCGATGTTTTAAGAACTTTTCTTTGGGGCCTTTGAATCGTCCAATCCTGATTCGAAAACCTTCAAGATCCAGCATTATCCGAATATGTCTTCTGTACTTTTTGTTTATCCCGCGGACAAGCTCTATAGATTCAAGATGCTTTTTATGGCTGCCATGCGAACAATTCAGTCTGACTACATCCAGGCCGGCTGCGAACATTTTGCGCAGGACAGTGTAATTGCTGCTTGCAGGACCTAATGTGGCAATAATCTTCGTTCTTGGCATTGCATCAAGTTCCTCATTGTAAGAGACACGTACCTGAATTTGTTATATAGGCAAACACTATAGACTGTCATTTGTCAAGCAGCAATGTTGTAATTTTCATCTACGGCGTTATTTTCTTGCTAAATCATTTGTTCTAAAACAAAGGGCCGATTATGGCTGCATCCAATAAATCTTGTAAGCAGGGTTTGTGCGAGCTTTAACATGCTGGAAATTGTTGCAATATTCAAGTAGAAAGAGTAAGATAGTGTGTTTATGTAGATGTGCTATCTGAGGAGGCATCCGCTAAAACTGTTCAACATGGAACGTTTAGTATAAACCGGAGACAATATGGGTAAGGTCACGTTAAAAACAGTATTAGTTATAGTATTGGTTTTTCTTTTAAATGTCACGGTTAAGGGTGTTCCTGATAAACGAAGAGGAACGCAACTTTTCTTCCGCATGACGGGTTCTCAAAATAATGCCCCTATTTTGCCTAAGACGCGTTCTGTCTGGACACAGGACAAACGTTGTGAAGTCGGCAATACGGGCATGGCGGATGAAGGATACACAGAGTATCCGTTTTGCTTTGGTTTGATGGATTTTAGCTTCGTCGAGCGGTATTCAATTTATCCAAGATTTGTATCGGGAGCACAGGCCGATGAAAATATCGTCAACACAGCGGACATCGTAATAGACCATGTATATCAGCCTGATGGGTGCGTATGGGGATTCTCAGGACGTCAGTTTGTGCAGACTTTTACTGCAACCGGGGATGAACTGGTAAGCATTACGCTGCTTGTCGCCTCGGATCCTGCGACATTCAGGGCGGCTTTGATTGAAGGCGGTGCTGAGGGTAAACAAATCGGGCCTACCAAGACTTTCTATTCGGGTCATTCTATGGAATGGGGAACGGCGCGATGGACGGCAGGTCAGGCGAAGCTCGTTAGCGGCAGGACTTACGGTATTAAGATGTGGCGAGAGGATGGTGAAGACTGGACGCCGTATCTGCACTCTTTGGGCAATGCGTATGATGGAGGACTGCTTTATGTTGACGGCAAGGCGAGAACCGGGACGGACATGGCCATCTGGATAGTCGAGGAACCAAAGGACCTTAAACGCGGGCTTCTCGTCGGTGCCGATGAAGAAGGCTGGGTATACAACAAAGACAGTGTTAGATTTGTTCCAAGAACTCCCAATATCAAAATGATATGGCTGAATGTTTCGCCTATCACGATGGATCCGCCGACCGCTCATAACTGTTGTGATCTTGTTATTCGTGTTTGGGATCAAAAGGGCAAGCTGGTTGCAGGTCCTAAAAGAAGTCTTGCATGCGGGCCCAAAAACGGCCCCCATCCGGCGCCGTTTATCTTTGCATCGGATGAATTTCCGGTCAATGTCGGCCAAGTCTATCGTATAAACGCATACGCCGTGCCGCATAAAGCACCTCTTCCCAATGATAAAGACATCAGGTTGATTCAGCCTGCAGATTTCAATCTACGAGTTTATGGAGAACCTCAACCCGGAGCATTACCGGCGATATATAATTTAAAGGTCGATTTTCCAGAGGATAATACCTTGAAACTTTCCTGGTCAGACACCTTTGCGGCCCCAGCTCGAATAATAATCCAGGGAGATGGCATGAAAGGTGCCGGCAATAAGACAAAGCACGTCGACCTTGAGAAAAACACTACACAGGCTTTGATAAATGTCTGGCCGGGCCATACCTACGAGTTTAAGATTATTTCGACAGGTCCGACCGGTCTTGTATGGAGGACACCTGTTTACCAGGTCAGAGCACCTCGCAAAGATGAAATTAAGGCTATCTTTCAAGCGGCTGCTCCAAATCCGAAACAGTTTATTAATCTTGTGCCTCCCAGAATAGCAATCGGAGCGGAGGCTGAACCGATTCGTTATGAGAGGTCCGTGAATGTTGTAAACAATGATTTTGAGGAAGGCATGAAGGGCTGGAAAGCAACACCTTCCGGGATACTTGATGCACATGATGTCGGCTGGACGAGTAAATCGGTGGCGAAGAAACATGGTATCAGTACAAAGTGGGGTGACAAGATTGCTGGCTTAACGCACATTGCAGGCCGGAAACGAGAGCAGGTTTTTGAGAAAAGTACACTGACGCAAAAAATCAGTACGACGCAAGGCAATGTCTATCTTCTGGCGGCGATGGTTCGTACGCACATTAAGAACGGCCCTGTCACAGACAAACGCCTCAGGGGCGACGTGCGGATTCGGCTCTTTGCAGATCCCAAAGGTGGCACGGATTATGAAGGGATTAATTCAACACAATCATACTGGACGGACAACAAATGGATGAGATTCGAGCACCGATGGATAGCAGAAGAAGAAAAATCCACGATAGGTTTGGGGTTCTTCAGATGGCGTGATCTTGATTTTGCAGGGGC
>JAUWLI010000372.1 GCA_030613765.1 Phycisphaerae bacterium | reverse complement strand
GCGGTCTTCCAGCTCGGTCTGTCTTTTACGTTCGGCTTTGAGCTTTTCGGTGATTTCGGACTCACGGGTTTTGTGGTCTACGCCGGTTGCAGTTTCTCTGCCTATGATTTCCAGCTCTGTCTCAAGTGCCTGGATTCGACGTCGGCAGTCGTCCAGTTCCGGCGGTACTGCATGCTGGCTGATGGCCACTCGTGCGCACGCGGTGTCGGTCAGGCTTACCGCTTTGTCGGGCAGTTGACGCTCAGCGATATACCGGTGCGAGAGACGAACTGCCGCATCCAGGGCCTCATCCAGGATTTGTACGCGATGATGTTTCTCAAGGTTTGAAGCCAGTGCCCGCATCATCATCAAAGCGTTTTCTTCCTCCGGCTCATCGACCTTAACTACCTGGAACCTTCGGGTCAGTGCAGGGTCTTTCTCGATATATTTTTTATACTCCGCCCACGTTGTGGCCGCAATGGTCCGGAGCGTACCGCGTGCCAGTGCTGGTTTTAGCAAGTTCGCAGCATCGCCGGTACCCGCTGCCCCTCCGGCCCCGATTAGCGTATGTGCTTCGTCGATGAACAGGATAATCGGCTTGGGCGAGCTTTGCACTTCCTCTATGACTTGGCGCAGACGGTTCTCAAACTCGCCTTTCATGCTGGCGCCTGCCTGCAGCAGACCAATGTCCAGCACGCGCACCGCCACGTCCTTAAGTGACGGTGGCACGTCACCGGCAACAATCCTCTGGGCGAAACCTTCGACCACCGCCGTCTTTCCGACACCCGCCTCGCCGGTTAGAATCGGGTTGTTCTGACGTCGGCGCATGAGGACATCTACAATCTGCCGGATTTCTCCATCGCGTCCTACTATGGGGTCCATTTCACCACTGCGTGCCTTTTCAGTAAGATCAACCGAAAATCTTCCCAGGGCTTCCTGCTTTCCCATCGCCGCCGGTGCCAATTCTCCGGTGTCGGCACCGGTTTCGGCCTCGGCTCGCAGTGAACTGCCATCGGTTGCTGCCAGAGTTTCCTCCGGCGAGCCCGCAACAATTTTTTCGTAATTGTCCGTTAGTTGCTCGAGCTTGATTTTGTCGAACTCTTTTGAGATTCGCAGGAGAACATTCTTGAGCCCGCTGGTTTTCAGGATGCCCACTATCAGGTGGCCCGTGCGAATTTGTGATTCACCGAAAAGCAGACTGCCGAAAACCCACCCGCGCTCGACGGACTCCTCAAGATGGGAAGACAGGTCCGAGATGGAAGTGGAGCCCCGAGGCAGTCTGTCCAGTTCGGCCGTCATATCGGCGGCGAGCCGAGAAGGATCAATCTCGAAGTGCTTTATAATGCGGTGAAGGTCCGAGTCGGGCAACTTCAGGATCTGGTGCAGCCAGTGTACCAGCTCCACATACGGATTGCCGCGTAACTTACAGAAGATTGTGGCGCCTTCGATGGCTTTGTAGCCTATACTATTGAGCTTGCCGAACAAGGATGTGCGAGATATTTCAGCCATTGTTAAGTCCTTTCGCCTTCCTTAAAATAACGGTGGGAGTAAACTGATTCCGACGCTGGCCGGTTGGAGGCATAATCCTATAATATAAGGCACTGACTCCGCCTCACGTCCGAACGCCGGAATTTCTTACACACGAGCATTCCCGTGCTATTTAGGTATGTTTTTAGCCAACTCGCTTTGTTCTGTCAAATTCTTTTTTGTTTTCTTGCGAAAAGGAAGCGCTTTCTATGAGCTGGACGTGCCGGGACCGCAGGTTGGGGTCAAAAATCCGGACCGCATGAGATTTTGAACTACGGTCAAGCAGGTAGGGATAATTGTTTCCGGGTCGGTTTTGGCTCGACCGGCCACCTCCTCCAGAAGCTCGCGCAAGGTTCGCCGGCCATTACAACCAGCCAGCAAATTCGCAACATACATGTCGACATTGCCGGCAAATGGGACACCCTCGGAGGCATAGAGGTGTTCGGAGCAGACGGCCCAGCGGCCGTCTTCGGCCCGAAGCTCGTGCCGAAGCAGGTGGTGCTGGTCGAACAGCAGACGCTGCTCCAGAAGCTGCAGGTCGTCGTCGAGGGACTCAAGCAGGTCTTCGGCGGCAAAGATACGCTCAATCTGGCCTCCTGAAGAGCCCATACTGCGACCTTTATCGAGCATGTGGGCCCGGAACCAGTTGGCCTGCCCGCTTCGTCTTCGCATAACCATTACACCGGCGCTGATTTGCCTGATTCCCATCTTTTCATAATACGCCATCCACTCATCCAGATACCGTCCATAGTCGGGCGAGTTCTGCCCCACGCTGGTTTGTAACCAGTCGGCGGCGTAGGTTAAAGGATTCGTGGATTTGAAACATATCAGCCAGCCGTCACAGCCGGTATTTGACGCCCAGCTTTGCGGTCGGGTATCCCAATCCGCCTCGTCTTTATGATGCCAGTTGAACAGGATACAGGCAAAACCGCCTTCAGTCAGCCTCTCTCCGACCCCACACACCACCTGTTCTGAGAGGGCATCGCCCGGTAGATTCGTATCACGGAAGATAAACCGGGACTCAGGGGAAATCACAAAGGGCGGGTTTGAAACTATCAGTTCGAATTTCTGCTCTGCCGCCGGCTCATAAAGACTGCCTTGGCGCCACTCGATATTGTCTATTTCGTTCAATTTGGCGTTGAATTTTGCAAAGTTCAGCGCACGCGGACTGGTATCCGTTCCTATGACGTGGTCGGCATGGGGGGCGGCCAGAAAGGCCTGTAT
>JAUWLI010000222.1 GCA_030613765.1 Phycisphaerae bacterium | reverse complement strand
ACCTGCCGGGCCCATCGATAAAGAAGCCGGCTCAAATGCCTATCCCTGGCCGAAAGGGAAGTAACCGCGTAAAATATGAGATGAGAAAACTCTCATATATAAAGTTTGATGGAGTTTACCGGTGGCAGATAAAAAAGCGGTGGTTTTGCTAAGCGGTGGAATTGATTCAGCGACAACGCTGGCCATTGCCCGCAGTGAAGGCTTCCAGTGCTATGCCTTGACTTTCAGGTATGGCCAACGGCATCAGCGGGAAATCGAGGCTGCAAAGAAAATAGCTCATTCTTTAGCAGTGGGCGAGCATCGCATAATTGATATTGATTTAGCCCGGTTTGGCGGTTCGGCTCTTACCGACTTAACCATTGAAGTGCCGAAGGACAGGGCCGAATTAGACAATCAAAATCAAATTCCGCCAACCTATGTGCCTGCACGTAACACCATATTCTTGAGTTATGCCCTTGCCTGGGCAGAAGTATTGGATGCATTTGATATCTTCATCGGTGTCAACACGACCGACTACAGCGGTTATCCTGACTGCCGGGCTGAATTTATATCGGCTTTTGAGAAAACCGCTAACCTGGCCACTGCAGCTGTTGTCCAGGGCAGGGGACAATACCGCATCAATACTCCGATTATTGATATGACAAAGGCCCGGATTATCCTTGCCGGCACCAAACTCGGCGTCGATTATTCTTTGACGCACAGTTGCTACGACCCGGATGAGCAGGGCAGAAGCTGTGGCCGATGTGATTCCTGCCGGTTAAGATTAAAGGGCTTTGCCGAGGCAGGCCTAAAAGACCCAATCGAGTACGCATAATGAGAATAAACGAAATATTTTATTCTTTGCAGGGCGAGGGTTTCCTGGCAGGGGCCCCCAGTGTGTTTATTCGTCTGGCAGGCTGTCCTCTACGCTGCCGATGGTGCGACACAAAATATGCCTGGGACCAAACGGCAGGAGCCCACTACAGCATTGCGAAAATCAAGCAGACTATTCAACAGTGGCCATCCGAACTCGTCGTAATCACCGGTGGCGAGCCGATGGTTAATTCGGATTTGCCGGAATTGGCGCACGCTCTGAAAGCATCCGGCAAACATATCACTATCGAAACCGCAGGTATTGCATTCATACCGGACCTGCCCTGTGATTTGATGAGTATTAGCCCGAAATTGAGTAACTCCACACCGACCGACCCGGAACTTGCAGCGATTCACGAGGATTCGAGATTGGATATAGCCGTTCTGCGCGAGTTGATCGATAATTACGAATACCAGCTAAAATTCGTCGTGGATTCGGAAGCCGATTTGCCGGAAATACAGCAGACTCTGAAGGAAATAGGAAACGCCGATTTGGCGAATGTAATATTGATGCCTCAGGCGGCTACGAGAGATGAATTGTTAACCAAATCCCCAATGGTAGCAGAGTTGTGCAAGAAAACCGGCTTTGCCTTCTGCCAGCGACTCCAGGTACTGCTCTGGGATGGCAAAAGAGGAACGTAAAAACGCATTTACTATCTAAGCGGTCCCTTCAACAAGCGAATATCGTCAATCCAGACAGTGCCCGTGCCCTTTATAACCAGATTGAGTTTTACGTTGTCGGGATTCTCGCCCTTCTTTAAGAAGAAAGGGATTTCTTCTGTTGTCCACTCTGTGGTACCAGTTAGAGGCGCCGCCAATCCTCTTGAAAAAGCGTCCCCGATTCCGGCAAAATGACACCACATTTCGAGGTAAACTTGACCTTCTACATTTTCTGTTCGGACACGGGCCTGATAAATCAAACGTGCGTTCTCGATATCTATGTCGCCGGTTTCAAACAAGCGTACCGTTGTGGGTTCAGAGGCTTGGATTCTCAAAGAGCCCTTGCCATCGCTTGAGATTTGCCTGTCAAAGCCGACACCCGATTGAGTTATTAGCCCTTCCATATCGTCAAGGCTGAATCGCTTCAGCTCGATAACTGCCTTCGCCGCGAGAGCCTGCTTTTGTGCCAGCATTTCATTCTGTTCTGCCAACAATAGCTGTTTTTGCCGCTTGGTGTGATGTTGGCGTGCCATGTTGTAAATTGCAGCAGGAAGACTCAAGGCAATAAAAAGCACCGCGATAACTGAAATAGTTACAACAGTAGCTTTGCCAAAGACATCCGACCAGGAAATCACACCGAATACAAACGCCGCTATCTCAAAAAGTACGCAAAGGATGAAACATGCTTTGAAAATGACATCCCCTTCCCCACCGCCCGTGATAGCGAAGCAAATAAAGAAAATCACAATTGGCACGACAATCCCTGCTAACATCAGATAAAAGGCGATCTTGCCAAATCTGCATTCAGGCCTTGCCTTGTCCATTTGTGTTGCAGATTCTTCAGGCTCACTCGGCAGAGATTTCCTCATTGTGCCAAGAAGGTCATTATATTCAGCCTCGCTGATCTTACCTTCATTTCGAAGCTGCAGAAGTTCTTCTTCCGACGATATATTTAATGCCTTGTCCATTTTAATCTCCAGAGAGTTTCTCAAGTTTCTCTTTTGCTTCAGCAACACTAATTTGATCTGTTCGTAATTGCTCCAGAACGGCCTTTTTCTGAGCATCCATTTTCTTCAGTGCTTCGTAGTTTGCCATCAACCTGTCCAATCTGGAGCGGATCGCCGCATATCCGAGCGAGCTTCCCTGCTCCAGCGTTTTGATGCTGAAACCCGCTAAAAGATATTTCTCGAGGAAGGTTTGGTCTTCCGGAGACAGTCTGTTAAAGAATGTCTGGCTGAAATTGCCCTCAATTTTGACCCCACAGGCCGCGCAGGACATCGCGGTCGTCTGCATCGACAACCCACAAGAGGGACACGATGATGATAGTAATTTCTTAGCCACAATTACTAATATTAGCATATCCAACAATAAAGTCAAGAAATATTTGGATAAAATAGATAAAATCCCAATTAATTTCGACTCCCTAAAACCTATCAGAAAGCCTGTTTTGGGGGATTTGCAGCAAATTAAGTCGAAAACAGTCAGAAAATTAAAAAAAATCACTGGAGCACTATATTTTTTGTGCGGTTATTTCATTACTTATCTTTGGCTTTATGCCTGATATAAGTGGTCCTTGCTGGCTGAGAATCCATGTTATTATCGTTAAGTTGGTTTCGAATTGAAGATTGACAGTCAGCAGACAATAACTAATAATCATAACTTTAACTTAAAGCCCGGGTGGCGGAATAGGCAGACGCGCTAGCTTGAGGGGCTAGTGAGCTTCGGCTCGTGCTGGTTCGACTCCAGTCCCGGGCAATTTTCGTATGCAGGTGCGAACGGTATCGCTGTTCAGCGGGGATAGAAATGACGGATTTGCAAGAGCCTGAAATAACGTCAAAGGAATCCAAGGATGCACTGCCCAGCCGAGTGATGTCCATTGATGCTGTGCGCGGTTTCGATATGTTCTGGATCATTGGCGGCTGGTACATCTTCAACGGCCTGCACACGGCACTAAACAATCCCACGACTGCCTTTCTAAAGAACCAGCTCACGCACGTTGAGTGGGAAGGTTTTGTATTTGAAGACCTGATTATGCCGTTGTTTTTGTTCATCGTCGGTGTCGTTATGCCGTTCTCCTTCAGCAAACGCCTCGGTCGCGGTGACAGCAAGCGAAAACTCTACATCCACGTTTTACTGCGGAGCGTGATTCTCTTTCTCCTCGGCATGATCGCTCAGGGCAACCTGCTTCTCCTCGACCCATCCAAACTTAAGATTTACTGCAACACGCTGCAGGCCATCGCAGCCGGCTATCTTATTTCAGCAATCATCATCCTGAATATGCGTATTCGTTGGCAGATAGTAACGACAGTGCTCCTGCTGCTCCTGTTCTGGGCCTTGATGATGCTCGTTCCCTTTCCAGACCGGATCGCGGACCGCCTCGACCAGGATGCAAACCTTGCGGCTTTTATTGACCGGGTCATCCTCGATCCATTTGACGATGGTCTCAACTACACCTGGATACTAAGCAGCATGACATTCGCCTGCACCGTCATGCTCGGCGCGATGGCGGGACATCTGCTGCGAACCGAGATTTCCGGTCCTCGTAAGGTCCGTATACTTGTTTTTCTGGGCATTGGCACTCTGGTACTCGGTGCCCTGTGGGGCGGCTGGTTCTTCGGCATTGGTAGTTTCTACGCCGGCTTGTTCCCAATCATAAAACGCCTCTGGACAAGTTCATTTGTTCTTTTCGCTGCAGGTCTTAGCTACCTGCTACTGGCAGTATTCTATCTTGTGATAGACGTATGGGGCTTTAAGAAGTGGGCCTATTGTTTCGTAGTCATCGGTACAAATGCCATCTTCGTATACATGTTGACCCACCTTATCAATTTTCGCTCAATCGCAAGCGTTTTCGTAGGTGGTCTGGACCAATTCGTCGGCCCGTGGAAGGATTTCATACACGCAGTCGCTGGGATCGCCCTCGTTTGGCTAATCCTCTTCTGGATGTATCGCAAGAAAACATTCATTAAAGTATGAAGTTGAAAATAAAGGGATTCGGAGCGAGGAAAACACAGTTTTCGTTTGGCTATATATAACAATATATTCTTGACATCGGTAAAAAAATGACCATAATTACCAAAGTTTTCAATTAACCCCTGCTTTATCGCTTTCTCCCCTCTCTCCTCCTCAAAAGCAGGGGTTTTTTTGTTAAATCATCTTTGTAATTTGCTATTGATTATTTACTGTTTTCTACTTGTTTTGTTTTCAAATCGTTGCTTTTCAATAATCAATTGCTCAGGCCAGGCCTAATCGCTCAGCCTCGGTATAGAGGTCGTAATGTTTCATTTTTTTAAATAGAGTTGTGCGGTTTATCTGAAGTGCTTTAGCGGTTTCCTGCCTGTTCCAGTGATTGGCTTCAAGCGCCTGGCGGATAAGCTCTTTCTCCGGCCCAGCCAAAGCCTCTTTCAAGCTCTTCGGCTGATATGTTTTTTTCTGCCGGCCTTGCTCTTGTTTGATTGAATTCGGCAAGTCATCCGGGCCAATGAATTTGTCTTTACTTAGCAACACCGCCCGCTCGATTACATTTTCCAGTTCTCGGATGTTGCCGGGCCAAGAGTAACGCTCTAAATACTCCAGCATCTCATCAGTAATACCAAGTCTTTGTTTATTGTGCTGGGCACAGTACATCCGCAAAAAGTGCTTTGCCAGCAGCCAAACGTCCCCGACCCTCTCACACAATGGGGGCAGATTTATTGTTACCACGTTTATCCGGTAATACAAATCTTCCCGGAACCGCCCCTGCTTTACCTCCTCATGCAGATTCCGATTTGAAGCAGTTAAAATTCGCGTATCGACGGTTTTGGTCTTATTGCTGCCGACCGGCTCAAATTGTTTGTCCTCCAGGACCCGCAGAAGCTTGACTTGAAGGGCCGGCGAAGCGTTGGCAATCTCGTCGAGAAA
>JAUWLI010000151.1 GCA_030613765.1 Phycisphaerae bacterium | reverse complement strand
GGGTGAGATGTTGATTGAAGCTCCGTCGCCTTCGAGCTTTACACATTTACGGGGACTTGGGTCGTTTTCGCCGCCCGTTACGGGGACAATGATTTTTCTGCGGTGCCAGGAGCGGTCCCAGGCACTTTTCCTTGCCTCGATGGCCATTGCCCAGTCCTGGCAGCAGGTCCAGATTCTCAGGAAGTTGGCGCCGTTTCGCGATAGCTTTTCGAAAATCTGTTCCGCTTTTGTAAGGTTGACGTATTGGCCTTCGCCAATGAAAGCAAGATTCTGGCCGATAGCAAAGAATGGAACGCCTTCGGTGAATTCAAAAAAGCGAGGATCTTCGCTGCTGGCCCGGATGAAGCCTTTTTTCGATGACGGTGTGCAGTCGAATTTTACGGTTTGTGAATGGATTGTACCACAATTATCCTTGAGCGTTGCGGTTGCCGAATAAGTGCCTGTTTGCATCGGTGCAAATCGTGCCTTCCACGAGCCCCGGCCGATGGGGTAGTACCAGTTTGCCCTGCCTCGTTGGCGGTCGAATTTGCGGCGTTCGTAATCCTGACAGTAAAAGGCGGGAAGTGAGATTTGTTTGCCAGCAGGAGCTTTCAAAGTGACTGTCAAATCGACCTGGTCGGGGTCAAATGGATTGTCGTAGGTAGTATCTGCCTTGATGAGCATTTCGAACTTTTCATATTTGCCCACCTTTTTCGCCGATGGTTGTATCTCGATCTTTCGCTGGCCCATAGAGTCTTGAGGACAAAAGGCGAAGGCAGCCAGACAGATGACAACCATTTGGATTGTTATTACTGACTGTAGCATAAGATATTACTTTGCGTATTTCTATGGAAGAACTGCCAAGGCAGCCGAAGACATCAAGACGTAAATATCCGGCGACGACGGCAAGAAAGAGTTTGCTGCCGGCGGACTGCTATTTGGTTCTAACGCAGCACTATTCTTAGCGTATTATCCGTTCAAGACCCAGCCTTGTCGGTACGTTTTTCGTATGTACTTGTCTGCCTCGGGGCAGTTTGTGGCTTTCATGTTTTTGGCGTCGTAGTCGAGTTTTTTGCCGACGCGATAGGCTGCCAGTGCCAGCATATTGTGCTCGATGAGCGCACCGGAATAATCAAAGTTGCAGAGCGTTGGCTTTCCGGTCTTGCAGCCGATGATCCATTCCTTGTGGTGGCCGGGCGAAGAGGGTATCAACTCCTCAGGTTTGGGTGAACTATAGTGCGTCATATCACTATCAACTTTGGGCATCAGAATCCGCCAGCCATAGTCGGCCATGAGCCAGCCCTTGTCACCCTTGAAGATGACGCCCTTGCTAAGCTTTTCACGATTGAAGGCCTCAGTTGGCATACCCGGTTTCTTTTCGCCGTCATACCAGTATACCTTTACTGCCGGACGCCAGTCGTTTGCTGGGTGTTCCCATTCGGCGGTGAGCCACTGCGGGCACGTGTCGGTACTGACGGGTGTTCCCTGGGCCTGGCAAGTCGTGGGGAGCTTGAGATCGAGACCCCAGTATGCCATATCTATCATGTGGCTGCCCATATCTCCGATTTGACCGCTGCCGAAATCCCAGAAGCGGTTCCAACCCAGGCACCCGCCGGGGAAGTACCCGGGATTGTACGGATGGAACGGCGATGGGCCAATCCAGAGGTCCCAGTCAATGTGTTCGGGCACCGGCTTGACCTCCGGCAGATAGTTACCTCCCTTTGGCATGCGGTTGCACCAGACACGAGCTTCCTTAACGGTACCTATCGCGCCGCGCCTTATGAGCTCGACCATCCGCCTGTAATTGTCGTAGGCGTGTATCTGCGTGCCCATCTGTGTTGCAAGCTTGTGTTTGTTTTTGAGGTATGTCTGGCGGACCACGTGTGCCTCTTGCACGGAGTTTGCCAGAGGCTTTTCGCAGTAGACGTGCTTGCCGCGATTCATCGCCCAGACATTGACGAATGCGTGTGTGTGGTCGGTGGTGGAACAGACGACGGCATCGATGTCTTTTTGTTCAAGGCACTTTCGCCAGTCTTTATACGTTTTAGCCCTGGGGAACTGTTTGGCGGCTTTTGCGAGGTTTTTTGCGTTGACGTCGCAGAGGGCGACGATATTCTCGCTTTTGACGTTGTTCATGTTTGCGCCGCCTCGCCCAGCGACGCCAATGACGGCAATGTTGAGCTTTTCGTTCGGCGAATTACCGGCCTTAAGAATTCCTGATTTTAGAATGGTGAGTCCGGCTCCAAGGGCCGTGCTCTGTTTAAGAAATGTGCGACGATTCATTGACTGCCTCCTTTTCCATATTTATTAGTCTGATGGGCAATTTGGTTTTATATAAAAAGACAAGGTAACCGAAAATGCGGGGGAATTCAAGGATTTTTTTGGGGGATTAGAAATCATTTTACAGGCTGGCAGGGGCGGTCTTTATTCTTTTGAGGAGAGGTCTGCACAGACGAGCTCTTCGTCGTTTCTGATGTAGACGTGCTTGTAGGCGAAGGCGGGATGGGACCAGCAGACGCCCCGGTTAAGCTGGCCCTTGGTGGGCTTGATGAGCTTGGTGCGACTGATTTCGTGGAATCCCTGAGGCGAGAGTTTGCTGATGATAAGCTCGCCGCTTTCGTTGAACATCCATATATTGTCCTGGTTTTTTACCATGTGAATATTGGCCCAGCGTTCTTTGGGGACGGCGTCGAGGTTTTCCCAGATGCGGTCGCCCGTGTGAAGGTCAAGACATCGAAGCTGGCCGTAACTATCCACACCGTAAATGTGCTCTCCCTGGAGAAAAGGAGTAGATATCATGCAATGCAGGCTGTCTGTTTCTCTTTCGCTGGCACCTTTGCGTCTCCATACTTTCTCAACGGTCAGCTCATCAGAGTTGACTTTGAGTAAGAGAGAGCCATCGTAAAAGCTGCTGACGAAAAGATAATCGTCCTGGAAAACAGGTGTAGGGACGTTAATCACCATACGGAACGGCTTAAACGGGTATTGCCAGTAGAGTTTGCCCGTCAGAGGATTCAGGCCGGCTATGCTGTCGCCTGTCCAGCAGACCAGGACGCGTTTGCCTGCTTGTTCAATCATAATCGGGGCCGAATACGAAGCATTGTCGTCCAAGGCCCGCCATCGTTCCTGTCCTGATGTCTTATCGAATGCTATCAGACAGGCACCGTCCCGGCCGCCAATTTGCACTATGACCAAATCGGCTTCAACAAGGGGCGAGGCGGATATCCCCCAGATTGGTATTTTGGCTTTGTATTCGGCGGCGCAGTCTTTGGTCCACAAGAGGTTTCCTGTTGCTGCTTCGAGGCAAAACAGATGTCCCATAGTCCCCAGTGAGTAGGTGCGGTTGTCATTGATGGTAACCGCAGCGCGGGGGCCATTCGGGTAACCGACCTTTTTGTATTTGCACTCGTATGAGTATGACCAGATTGGTTTGCCGGTCATTGCGTCGAAGCAGAGGACGCGTTCGAGCTGTTTTGGAGAGGTCAAGCGGTCGGTTAAATAAACGCGGCCTTTGGCAACGGTAGGGCCGCTGTAACCGTTTGATATTTTGGCACGCCATCGGATTGACAATTGCGGGGCGGTGAATTTTTTAACAATACCTTTCTCTGTCCATGTGCCATTGCGGTTAGGACCTCGCCATTGGGGCCAATCCTCCGCATCAGCAACATTGTGGAAGCTCGACGCAATCAAGCATATCGCGATACCAGAAAGTGCCACGTACAAATATTGTCTCACTGTTCTCGACATACCCCTCAATCCCTGTATAAAAAACCGTGGGCTTCTTTATGTATAGAAAGTATCTTCTGATACTTGTGACAGTAATTTCAACAAATCCGCTCTGAAAGCATTTTACTATTTACCACGGACATCAAGACAAACGAGCTGTCCCTCGGGATTGTTGCGAGCGTAGATTCTGCCGTTGGCCAGGACGGGTACGGTCCAGCACTTTTTTTTGGGCAAAACCTGGGCCGATGCGAGTTCGGTGTATTCTGTCGGGGAGGCCTCTGCAATCGCCAGCTTTCCTTTATCGCTGAGGATGATTAGCTTTCCATCGGCGAGCATAAGGCTTCCTTTGCCGAATCCTTTCTGTGCCCACTTGACCTGGCCTGTCTTGAAATCCAGGCATGATATGGATTTATCATCGTCGACACCGTAAATATAACCCTTCCAGAGGACGCAACTGTTGAAATGGTTTCGCATTTTTTTGTTTTTCCATTCTTCATTGAAATCGGAAGAGCTGAATGTGTAAACTGCGCAGCCCTTGTTATATCCTGAAGAGAGGAATATCTTGTTGCCCTCGATAATAGCATCTGCGGCGTTGACGTCGTAGCTGGTTTTCCAGGGGATCTTCCAGAGGATTTTTCCGGTTTTGGGAACTAATGCCACCATTTCCTTAGCTGTGAATAATGCGAGGCATTTTTTTCCGTCGATGGTGAAAGAGACGGCGGTGGAGTATCCTGCCGGGTCTTTACCGTTTTCCCATATTATACTGCCATCGGCTTTATTAAGTGCGACACCATAAGAGCCGGCGTTAAGAATGACCATGTCATCGATGATTAATGCCGAGCCTGCAAAGTGCCATTTAGGGTGCTTATAGCCCAAGTCCTCGTTCAGTTTCTTATGCCAGACTATCTCGCCCGATGCTATCTTGAAGCGTATCGCGTCGCCATTTTTACTAAAAGTGTAGACTGAGTCGCCGTCTACGGTTGGTGTCGCGCAGGGACCGCCTTCGTGGTTTTTCTTAAATAAGGGACATGGATAGGATTTTTTCCATATTTCTTTTCCGGTATCGGCATTGAGGCAATAGAGTATATCATTATCCTTGATATTGCCCATTGCATAAACGCGGCCGTCAGCTATTGCCATCGAAGCAAAACCTGTTCCGAGCGTTTTTTCCCACAGTACTTTTGGTCCGGCCTCGGGCCAGTCAGCGTTCCATCCCGTTTCGTTTGAAATGCCATTGTGGTTCGGTCCGCGCCAGTTGGGCCAGTCCGCTGCCTCGACAGTGTTGTAAAAACCAGTGCAAATTGCGCATACAGCAAGGGCAAAAACCAGTGTTAGCTTGTAATTTTTGATTACTTTTCGACATTCCATAACAGACCTCCATAGAAAAAAGTTAATTTTAGCAAGTAGAAATATACACAATGTTAGTTTGAATGTCAATCTTATTTTTTGGTTCAATTATTGTAGACCGTTTTGACGCTACGTTGTATAATCGCCCATACAATATCGACTCTGGAAATGATTATTTACTGGAAAATAGCTGCATTAGTACAGTAAATCATAGTTAAATATGGTGGTAAAGCCACTTCGTCTGCTGATAAAGGATTTAGTCTATTATGAATGAAGAAGCATCCAACAATCATAGCAATATTACAGATAGTCCCCCATCACAGGAGTATTCTTATGCCCAACAGATTGTCAGTAACCTTCCCTATGCGTGTATGACATTACTCGGGGCCGTCATTTTCGTTGTAGGAATTGCGAATCCGGTATGGGGATGGCTTTCTGCGAGTGCATACGTGATTTACAGTGTGGCGGGGGCGTTCTGGATTATAGTATTCTTGTGTCCTTACTGTGAGCGTCATGGTACGATGTGCTGTCCCTGTGGGTATGGCCGTATAGCGGCAAGGCTTCGACAGAAAGCAGATGTGAGCCTATTCAGAGAAAAGTTCAAAAAGCATATCCTGGTTATTGTGCCTTTGTGGTTCATACCGGTTATTGCGGGTGTTGTGTTTGCAATCCACAGTTTCTCGTGGTTGATGATTGTTCTGCTTGTTGCGTTTGCTCTTGTTTCATTTGTCGTCTTGCCCCTGTTTTCAAAAAGGCACAGTTGTACCAAGTGTTCCCAGAAGGACTTGTGTCCCTGGATGGGGCGTAAAGATTGATTAGAACAGGATTTGCTCAGGGACCTGCTTCTGTCAGCTATTGTTCTTGAGTGCCAATGCACCGGTTGGACAAGCTTCTACACATTTTTTTGCGGCGAGTTTTAATCCTTCGGCAATTGAGTGGTCAAAAGGCACTGTGACTCGGACGTCGAAGCCTCGGCCGACAAAGGTCAAGCCGAGTGATTCGCCTGCCTGAGAAGCAATCTGTATACAAAGTCCGCAGTTAATGCACTTTCCTGATTCATAGATTATATCCTGGTGCTGAAGGTGCTGGACAAAAGAGCGTCGCGGACCTTTGTATCGGCTTGGTTTGGCTCCATATTGGTGGGCATATTGCCTTAGTTTACAGTTTAAAGGTTTTCGGCAGTCACAGTGCATGCATCGAGCGGCCTCCTCCCGGGCCTGGTCATCTGTGAATCCGGCACCTTCGGGTGAGGGTGTCAGCCGTTCGGCCTTGCCGGCATGGACGACAAATCTTTCTATCTCGTCTTCTTCCAGCTTGCCCATACGTGTGTTAAAAACGTGAGGTGAGCCTGTCACGGGTTGGCCAGACAGGAATTGGCCGATAGCCACTGCGGCTTCCTTTCCGTCCGCGACGGCCCTGACCGCGAGCTTGCTCTTGCGAACGGCGGCACCGGCAGCAAATACACCGGGCAAATTCGTTTCATAGGTTCTTGGGTTTATTGCGATGCCGTTAGGGGATGTCTCAAGGCCCATCGATTCGACATCGTCTGGTTTTGTCTGTCCAATCGCAATAAGTACGGCATCAAAGTCTTTTCGCAATTCTTCCATTTTTAAGGCGTAGCCTATAGGTATTTGACCTTTAAAGACCATACCGATTTTTTTTATCAATGCGATTTCGGCGTCAAGTACGTCTGTAGTGAGTTTATCCTGCGAAACGCCGTAGCGGAGCATACCGCCCGGGCTTTCGTGGTCGTCGAAAATTGTGCAGTTATACCCGTCTGTGAGTAAATAATAAGCGGCTGATAATCCTGAAGGACCTGCTCCAACGATAGCCACTTTTTTGTTGCGATTTTTACCTCTCGTGGGTACATAAGGCATTTCGGATAGAAGGTCGACGTCGGCGACGTACCTTTTTAAGAGGCAAATTGAGACCGCTTTATCGAACTGGGCCCTTCTGCAGACTTGTTCGCAAGGCTTTGGACAGATTCGTCCGAGCGCGGCGGGCAGGGGGATATCTTTTTTGACTGTTATGATTGCATCACGGAGTTTGCCTGCGGAGATTTGACGAATCATCAGGGGAATATTCATATGGGCGGGACAGGCGGCCTGGCAGGGGCCGATGCAATCGCCGGCGTGGTCGCTGAGCAG
>JAUWLI010000352.1 GCA_030613765.1 Phycisphaerae bacterium | reverse complement strand
TTGCCATTGAAGAAATGGAGGCCTTCCAGGCCGGCGTGCTGATACTCGGCTTCGCTGTAGTACAGGGCGCCGAATTTGCCCTGCTTGTAAAACTTGCGTGCTGAGATTGTTGACTGCTGGTAATGGCCGGTCTCTGCCATCATATAGGTCAGGCCGTACTTTTTGACCGTGTCCAGAAGCAGCTCGGCCTGCTCAACCGTTGCCCAGGCGGCGGGCACGGCTGATATAACGTGCTTGCCATTCTTCATCGCCTCCACAGTGTGCTGGACGTGCAAAGGGCCGTCGGTGAAGATGGCGACGGCATCGATGTCCTTTGCAAGCACAAGCTCCTCGAGCGAGTTATATGCTTTCTTGCATTTGTATACATTCATCAAGCGCTTGCGCCGGTCCTCGCGCAGGTCACTGACCGCCTGGACGATACAATCCGGATGCTCGTGCCATTGAAAGGAACAGCCAAAGCCACCCCCGACGACGCCGATGCGGACTTTGCGGGGAGCCGTGTTTATGGCAATGGAGGCCCGCGAAGCCAGCAGAGTCCCGGCAATGGCAAAGCCGCTGCGTTTCATAAAATCACGGCGAGAACAAGCATCCGTTTTTTTGTCGTCACTGCGGTCATATGTATTTGAGATTTTGTTATTGTTTCTTGTCATCATTGCTCTCCTTCGAAGATATTGATTAGATATAGACCTTGTCCATCATTCTGGGGAACGGGATGCACTGGCGGATGTGCCTTTCGCCGGTGAGCCAGGCGACTGTCCTTTCGACTCCGAGTCCGAAGCCGCCGTGGGGAACCGAGCCATACTTTCGCAAATCCAGGTACCAACTGTAGTCTTCGACTTTCAGGCCGAATTCTTTGATTCTCGCGGCCAGCAGGTCGTAATCGTCTTCCCTGGCCGAGCCGCCAATGATTTCGCCAAAGCCGTCGGGGGCAAGCAAGTCGAAATTCAAAACGACCTTGTCATTGGTTCTATCGGCCTTCATATAAAAGGCCTTGGCTTCCTTGGGGTAGTGCGTGACAAAGATGGGTTTATCGTGCATTTGCGAGATGATGGTCTCGTCCGAGCCGCCGAGGTCTTTGCCCCATACAAATTCGGCAGCGAGCTGGGCGTGCTTCGGATTGTTTTCTATTTTTGTTTCGACTTCGCCCAGCTCGGAACGAAGCTCGATCAATTCAGCGGCGTTTTTGTCACGCTTCCACTGCTTTATCTGGCCTTTCTGTTGTTGTTCCAGCTCAGCGATTCTGATTTCGATTTGCTTTTTGCGGTTTTTTAGGTCTTCTAACTGGCCGGCAAGGAATTTTTTTGCTTTTTCGCCTGTAAGTATATCAACGGCGTCGGTGTAGGTGAGCCGGTAGAAAGGCGGCTTGATTTTTTCGATGGCTTCGGTGTCGGCACCGAGAGTTTCAAGCTGGCTTCTGTTGTTTTGCAGAACCCGGGCGGCTATGAAGGACACGAAATTTTCAGCTAATTCGAGGATTCCATCGAGGTCGATAAAAGCGACTTCCGGCTCGACCATCCAGAACTCTGTGAGGTGGCGGCGGGTCTTGCTTTTTTCCGCTCGAAAAGTCGGGCCGAAGCAATAGACCTTGCCAAAACTCATCGCTGCCGATTCGACGTGCAGTTGGCCGGTTTGTGTCAGGTGGAGGGGAGAGCCGAAATAGTCGACTTCGAAAAGCGATTGCGCGTCCTCGCCGACCATTGACGTCAGTATCGGCGTGTCGATAAGTATATAGCCGTTGTCGTTGAAAAAGCTTCGTATGGCGTCGATGACGGTGTGGCGGATTTTGCCGATGCACCACTGGCGCTGCGAGCGAAAGTGCAGGTGACGGTTTTTGAGGAGGAAATCGACGCCGTGCGATTTGGGCGTAATCGGATAATCGATTGCGGGAGAGACGACCTCTGCGCCAGTCAGCGCCAATTCGAATCCGCCGACGCTTCGAGCTTCTTCGCGGACGGTGCCGGTTACGGTCAGTGACGATTCCCGGCCAAGGTGTTTTAACTGCTCGAAAAGCTCATCCGAGACCTTGCCTTTTTCAGCAATGCACTGACACAGGCCGGTGCCATCGCGAATAATAAGAAATTGAATCTTGCCGCTGGCCCGGCTGTTATAAAGCCAGCCCGCTAATGTGACCACTTCGGCCACATGGGCGGCCAATTCATTGATAGTAACCTTCTCTGCATCCATCTATATACTCCAAAATCCACACATAAAATACTGCGAGCCTATAAGTTCGGCCTGTTACTGCTCCTGCGGTTTACCTTTTGGCAGGATTACCCATCCGACTAAGTAAGTGACAACGAGTGGTATTACCCCGCTGACAACACATGCGAAGACGGTCGCCAGCCGGACTATAGCCGAACTCTTCGCCTATCCCGCCGCAGATGCCGGCAATCTTTGAATCGTTCTCTGACCGATACAGCTTTTTCATTCCCGTGCCCCTTTATTTATTTAGCGCATACTTTATACCATATCACCTGATAATTAGGAAATACTAACTCTGGCGCTATTCGGAATCCGCATTCTCCTCTTTAGTTTTGCGACTACTTGTCGGCCAGATTGGCCAATCATCTGCACCAGACTGATTGTCACGTTTGCCGCCATCGTCGATATTATTTTTGCCTTTGCTGTAGAGGGTGAAATCTTCCTCGGTCAATTTACAAACAAAGGAACCGCCATTAATCGGGTCAAGAAGAATTTCTTCGGGGACAAGGTTTTTGATATCATCAAGGGTTTGGGGCCATTGGCCGTTTTTGTTCCTGTAGCGCCTTAGAGCAATAAGGATTCGACTTCCACGGCGGTTCGCAAGTAATCGGAGGTAAGCTGTATGGGATCGGTCAAAAGTGTCTTGCGTTGAACCAAACTGCTGCCGAAGCCACCAGCTTGCCCTGTTAAAAAGGCTGACGTTCTTTCTTTCATACAGCGTTTCGAATTTGATAATCTTCGATGAAACTTCGGCCCAATTGTCTTTTGTCTGTGGAAGGGCTGCCTCAATAGTCTTGAGATGTTTTTCTGAAACGTCGCCTTCTAAAATAAAAGTATTCATACTTCTCAGAGCAAGAGCCTCAACAGCAATACCGACCAGATAGTTGATCAATACTGGTTGTTGACACAGGTGCTTTCCCATTTGAACAAGGCAGTTGCATTT
>JAUWLI010000247.1 GCA_030613765.1 Phycisphaerae bacterium | reverse complement strand
CAAATGGACACTTGGTCAATTAGGACAACAAAGCCAATTCAAAGCCAATTAAAGCCAATTCAAAGCCAATTAAAGCCAATCAAAGCCAATCAAAGCCAATTAAAGCCAATTTCAGAGACAAAAATCATGAGTTTTCGCTGGTCAGCAGCAAAGTTAATTTTCATACACAAAGGATTGACGGTTCCGTACAAATCGCTATTATATCTGAGAATGATTGTTTTGCTCATAAAGGATTATGTTTTTAGGAGATATTAGCCATGAAGATAGTTAGTGTAAGTATACTGATAACAGCTCTAATTCTTGTAAGCGGCTGCTCTAAAGGCGAAAGCTACGTTCGGGCCGGCTACGATTTTTCGAGACTGACCAAGGTAGCTGTCGTCGATGTTGCCGGCGTTGTAGAAGGAGATGCGGCCAAGAACCAGATCGCAGACTTCTTCGGAATGGAGCTGCTGAAAAAAGGCTACACGGTTGTGGAGAGGGCACAGGTGCAGACCCTTCTTGATGAGCAGGATTTCCAGGCCTCGAACTTGACCGGCACCGTAGATGCGGCAAAAGCCGGCCGGATTCTAAATATCCCGGTTGTGTTTGTGGTCAACATACCGCAGTACAATGAAGAGATGAGTATGACGGCAAAGATGATAGATGTCGAAGACGCCAGCATTCTATGGATGGGCAGCGCATCCGGCACCACCGGCAAAACTTTGGGCACGATTTTCGGAGCTGCGGCCGGTGCGGCTATCGGGGCCGGCGTTGCCGGTGAGGGTAATGAGTTAGCAGGCGGTATAATAGGCGCTGTATTGGGTGGAGTGGGAGGCAGGGCATTATCGCCGCAGCAGGCTGAACATTTGCAAAAGATGGCAAAGAAAATGTGCAAAGACCTGCCAATGCGATTCGGCCCGTAGATGTTGACAAACAGGTGGCTTAGAACGAATGAAAGTCACTTTATAAAATAAGAAGGCTTATACATTTGGCCTTTGCTCTTTGTTATTTGACTGCTGACAGGACTGCTTCGATGTTCTCTGTTGAGACGCCAGGCGGCATACCGCCGCCGGCCGATATTATAATCCGGCTCTTGTCCCCCACTGAATCGAGTGCGGCTTTGACGCTGTTTTGAACTTGCTTGGGCGAACCCGCCGCAAGGACATCACGCGTGGGGATGTTTCCGAGCAGGGTGACGGAATTGTTCGTCAGTTTCTTCATCTGTGCCAGTGTATGGTCGGAGCTGAAGTTGAACAGATTTACGCCGATTTGAGGAAGATACGGCGCACAAACGAGGCCGCCGGCATCATTGTGAAAGAATTTCACGGCCACATCGAGCGACTGAAAAATGCGGCTTAAATAAGGCAGACCGAATTGCTTGAAATCGTCCTCCCCAAGAAAGCCAACGATGTCATCGAGGATTAATATCCCGTCGATCGACGGAAAAGTCTGGGCCTGAACTTTGAGCCAATCAATAATGAAATCGGTAACGGTTTCAAGCAGCTTCCGGGCCTCATCAGGATTGGTCCGGAAGGCTATGAGGAATTCCGTAGTATCTGAAAGGAATGTGGCGATGTTCAAAGGCCCGCGTGAGACAGCAAACTTAATATCGTGACCTTCGCTCTCGATTCGACTCTGATAGTGTTTGAGACGGTTGAGTACGAAAGGCAGCAGACCGTCCGTTTTGGGATTTGGCTTGCTGAGCGAATGCACCTGCTGAATGTCTGTAATGATTTTTTCAGCGAAAGGAAGATCATTTTCAGCCCAGCGACATTTTGACCCAAAGGCGGACGGCTCCGTGCACATGCCGAATTCAGACCAGAATCCCGGCAGAAACATTACATCCGGGAATTGACGGACGGCCTTGAGGTTAGTTTCGAACCACATCTGCTCGCTGGAGAAGTAGTCCAGGATGGAAATCCCCGCCCAGCCCGGAAGCCAGGGGCTGTCGATGATGAATCCAACCGGTAGCGGCTCAACCAATTCACCGTTTATAACGGCCAGCAGCTTATTCCATTGTTTGCCTGTCATGCTGTCAATCGCTTCGGACGGAGGAAATGCACCACAACACACAGAACGATAAAGCCGACCAGCAGTCCGATGCCGAGCCACTGAAGCTTTGACCAGAGACTCCAGACGCATCCGAATGATGCGGCGCCCGCTGCCAGTGCCATAAGGACATTCCAGAGGATGCGTTTGACCCCAATAGGCATATTCTCGCCGAGGAAGCTCTTCTGGTTCATCAGCAGGAAGAACGCAAAGTATGCGATGGGCAGCAGAACCATTGCAAAGACGGACGTCGGTATCGCAAGCCAGGGTGCAGCATCTTTCCAGAAAAACGGTCCGAGCGCTCCGCCCGAGACCATCAGGCAGCCGATTTTCTGTGTCCAGCCCCTCGGCGGCCTGCCCAAAAGCTCGCAAAAGCAAAGACCATTGATTGTCATCAACATCGTCGCCGCACTCATAGCCATGCCCATAACACCCAGGCCAAAGACGTACTGAGCATAAACAGGACCTATGAGTGGCACCAGTGTATCAGCCAGGTTGAAGGCGTCGCGCTTGACCAACATCGCTGCCATTCTCTTGTCTGCCCAGGGCAGAGCCTCCGACTTCTCCTGTACCTGTTCAGGGGTGAGTTTGGCGAATTGTTCCTCGCCTATTTGGAATTTGAGTCTGCTTGCAAGAAGTCCCTTGTAGGGATCTACGAGGTTTGGTGCAGGCTCAGCGGTAATCTGACCGCCCGGCTCGTCACCGACAAAGCCTTCTGCCGGCTTGCCGTGGAACTGGCTGCTCGAAGCGATGACCAAGCAGCCCGTCGCTATGATAAAGGGAATGAATAATCCTGTTGACAGGTCAAAGATGGCAAGGCCACGGAAGTATTTGTCCCAGCCCTTGCGGAGCATCGAGTAGGGCAGAAGGAACGTCATATTGATACCTACCGCTGTTGCGGCGGAGCTTATCATAACGTCACGCTGCTGACCAACAATCATATTGGTCCAGAAAGGCTGGAACTTGTCGGCCACCTTTCGTATGTGAGGCATTATTATTTCGGTTGGTTTCGTGAACAGACTCAGGTCGGGAATCAGACCGCCAAGAATTTCACTCCAGACAATCTTGCCTTCGATGCTGAGCTTGATGACAACGCCGAGAAAGCACAGTACTATCATACTGACGATTATCTTAACCAGTATCTCGAATATCTTGACGCCCCTGCCGCCGGCGCTGTAGGTCATAGTAACAGTCAGGCAAATTGCCAGAAAAATAGCACCGGCAATCATTTTACTGGGTACTTCCGACATTACCGTCGACCCGAGGAGCCCGGGCAGGATGTTCTGCCGCAGTGCGACGGTCCCGAGAGCGAACTGAGGCAGCGACCAGACGAGGTTTGCCATCATTGAGGCAATCAGCCAGCCCCAGCCGAGGATGGGACTGACGTGCTCGTTGATACCACGCAGCGGTCGCTCGCCCGTCGAAAGTGTTACATACGCAATTGCGCTTAGCATAATGATACCCAATATCATAGCCAACGGCTGAAGCCACATACAACCAAAGCCCAACAGCACGCCGAGATACAAGCTCGATGACAGCGAGCCGCCGCCTAAGGTGATACCGCTCTGCAGCCAGCCGGGACCTGATAACTTTAAATACGCCTTAAAAACAGCGCCTTTACCTTTCTTCTGCGAATCCAATATCAATTGGCGGTCTTTTTCGATGTGCGGATTCATGTGCATCACTTGCTGAGGTCTTTCGCCGTTTCCAGCCATGTTTTGGTCTCCTGTCTAATGCTTTATGGGACGTTCCTGGACAAAATATATTCTCGTGTTTTCAAAACGACTTCCGGGTCTGTTTCAAACGGCAGGCAGCCCGTACCTATACAAACCTTCTCCCTATTATTTGCGAGTTGCAATACTCTGTCAACTTCCTTTTTGACGGCTTCAAGATTTCCTGATGTCATTGGTCTCGGATCCATATTGATTCTAACCATTACTTCAGGATGTGCTTTCATTATTTCCATGAACATTTTCTGGTCTGTCCCCACAGGGCAGCAGACATATCCTGTCCCTGTTTCCAGAATTGCCTCAAGAATTGGAGCTGTATTACCGCCTATAACACATGGAACGGGGTGACCTACGACGGCCGCTGCTTTCTCGATAATAGAAAACAGAGCGCCAAGCTCGATACTCCTGAAGTCTTGTGGAGACATCAACGGAGGCACCGCCGCCGATTCAAAAAACGCAATGTCCAAACCATGATGAACGATTTCTCTGCAAAACTCTACTTGCCCAGTCACAAGATGTAACAGAGTCTCAATAACCGAATCCGGGCTGGTTGCAATCTCGCACAGCAGGTTCTCAAAGCCCATCAGGTTTGTTGCTATGGAGAAGGGACCGGCCACAGGTAGTCTCACATCCGCCCCCGGGCATTCGTTTGAAACTCGTTTGGCGGCTTCTATAGCCATTGGAATGCGACCATCTTTTTTGGGATCAAACGGCTCCAGGTTCATCAATTCTTTTGTCGTCGAGTATGGATGTTCGTGAATCGCGGGAATCCCATTGCCGCTTGGTTTTTCTACAGTCGCCCCGTATGCTTCGGCTTCAAGGTTATAGATATCTATCCCAACCACAACAGGGGCATGATTATAAAGACCAAATGCTTCTATGTTGCCTTGAGCTAAGAGGTCCCCACTTCGCGATACTTCCCAGGGGCTTTTGCCAATTACTTTGGCTGCGTGTTCATATACGGAAGGCGAAAACTGCATTCGTCTTAATTCCTTTTTCTCCGTTTAATTTCCCGGATTATCGCGGCGTTGTCCAAATCTCCATCGCCTGCTTCGATTGCCTTTTCCAAAG
>JAUWLI010000146.1 GCA_030613765.1 Phycisphaerae bacterium | reverse complement strand
AAAAAAGCCTGATGAGTTAGGGCTTGCATTTGCGAATGGAGTAGTTATAATAGTTTTCCTCCAGGTGCCTGTAGAAAAAAGGACTTGTGAGGGTGAATAATACGGCAAGTAATGGCCGTAAGCTGCTGTTTTGCAAAGGCTTACGTGCCTCGGAGAAGATTTGTCGCTGTATACAAAGGAGGCAGCACGGATGAAAAACCGGGCAAACAATTCCCATCAGCAGGAGGGAAAAGTGTCTATGCGTGATTTTGTGGGTACCGTTGCGTCATCAGCAAACGTGGCAAAGAAGGAGAAAAACCGGCAATTGAGTCTTATCGCATCTTTTACGATTTTTAAGCTGTGTGCTTGAGTGCGAATTTTATAGAAAATGAACTAATTCAAATAAGTTTTAATCGAAAGGAATTATTTATGAAGAAGAAAGCAAATGAAAAAACGGATGGGGTTTCACGTAGAGACTTCATCAAGACTTCGGCTGCAGTATCACTGGCCGCTATGGGGGTGGGGACAAACCGTATCTTTGCTGCCGGCTCTGATAAATTTCGCGTGGCTCTGATCGGGTGTGGTGGCCGTGGCAAAGGGGCCTTGAGTAACTGCCTGGCTGCAGGCAAACACATTGGTCGTGAAATGGAGGTTGTTGCTACAGCCGACTGGTTCAAAGACAGGGCTGTGGGAGCCGGAAAAAAGCATGGCGTCCCTGAGGAACGGTGTTTTTACGGAGCAGATGCTTATAAGAAGCTTCTGGAGACAAACGTTGATGTCGTGTCGATAGCCACGTCGCCGAACTTCCGACCGGTACATTTCGAGGCTGCTATCAAGGCGGGCAAGCACGTCTTTATGGAAAAGCCCGTAGCAGTCGACCCGCCTGGCGGCCGTAAGATTATCGAGGCCGGTGAGCTGGCCAAGGAGAAAGGCCTTGGAGTCGTCGCTGGTACCCAGCGTCGACACCAGAGAGGCTATCGCCGCAATGCCTTCGCTATCGAACACGGTGCGATTGGCAAGATACTCGGTGGCTGCGTGTATTGGTGTGGCGGCGCACTTTGGTACAGGAAAGAGAGCAATACCGATACTGACGCCGACTACCTGGTGCGCAACTGGGTGAGCTTTACAGAGATGTCCGGCGATCACATCGTTGAGCAGCATGTCCACAACCTCGACGTCGCTAACTGGTTCATTGGTCATCCACCGAAAACGGCCCTCGGCTTCGGAGGCCGGGCCCGCAGAAAAACCGGCGACCAGTTCGATTTCTTCAGTATTGACTTCGATTACGGCGACGGCTGTCGCATTCACAGCATGTGCCGCCAGATCAATGGCACTGATGGCGGAGTAAGGGAGTTCTTTAGAGGTACTGAAGGCGAAAGCTGGGGCGGTGGCGGACTTAAGTCAGAGAAAAAAATCGAGATACCGGAATTCCCTGAGCACGGTGGTCCGTACGTCCAGGAGCATGTTGATTTGCTCAACAGCATCATCGATGGCAAGCCGCTCAATGAAGCCCGTAATGTTGCCGAATCCACTCTCACCGCGATCATGGGCCGAATGTCTGCGTACACCGGCAAGCTGATTAAGTGGTCAGATATGATGGAGAATAAAGAGTCGCCCTGGTACAAATTGACTCTGGCACCAAGTGCGGTAGACTTCGAGAAAGGCCCCGTGACAGCTCCAGAGGACGATGTTGCCGCGATTCCCGGTAAAGCATGATATAGATTTGCCTTTGCCTGGACGGCCGAAAGGCGTCCTTAACAATATGTAACTATCAGGGACCCTATTTTGTGTTCCGGTCACGCCGGACAAAATGGGGTCCCATTAGTTTTTAGGCCGATTAGTTTAGCTGAACAACTTCGGTAAATCTGACCAAAGCTCCTGATATTTGCGGGCTTGCCTCGATTTTGCCGATTAGTCCGACCTTCGAACCAGCGAGTTTGCTCAAATCCTTTTTTGCGATTGGCCCGGTTGGTGAAGCGTAACAGACGGTTTTACCTTTATCATCAATTATCCGATATCGTTTTACTGGGCCGGAGCCGAAAATATTCGAAGTTTGAAATTTGCCGATAATTGCGTATTTGCCAAGAGCTTCAACTTGTGACAAGCTTGTGGCGCGGGCCAAATCTATTCCCGCCTGAGACTTCTTTAACTCTTCATTCTGAAGTTGAACCTCTTTGGTTATAACCATGGCCAATTCAAAACCATTTATCTGCCTTATCGCTAACTTAGAATAACGTGCTGCTTTACCAGCATCATTGCTGTCGGCAATAACAGTAAGCGCTTTCTTTATATTTGTGTAATTCTGCTGGTCTGCCGGTTTGGCTTGCTCAGCCTTCATTAGTTTTTTCAAGGTGTGATATGCTTTTAGGTTTTCGCTTTCGCCGGAAATCGTTGTGGGGATAAGCGCTTTAATATCATTTGTGTCAGGCTTCGTGTCGGTCTTAATAACGGTCTTAGGAACGGTCTTGGTATCGGCATTTGGATCGACAGCAGGGCGGACAACAACAGGTTTGGTCACTTTGACAACCGGTGCGGCGAGCGGCTTTGTATATTTAGTACTTACCCACAGGTAGGCACCCACCGGCGGAGCAATTTTAAAATAATCCCTCGTCTGTTTGCCTATAAACTTGACTTCATCGCCCCTGTTTAACTTTAACTGCAGGGTCTCCGAATGTATTGGCTCCCTTTGCTCTGAGCCGGCGTAGACACGAATACCCTCGGCGGTAACAATCCCGGTGTCCGGATTATCCGGGTCAATGCTGACATAACGCATAGATATCCATGAAAAACAACCAAGCGGAGGGACAATACGGGACCAGTTAAACTGGCTGCTGACCACTTTCACTTTGTCTCCTTTTTTCAGCTTTCCGCAGATGTAAAAATGCGTACCCGAGCCGCAACGAATCGGTGCATTATCTTCCGTTACCTGGGCATCATAAGGAAAAGATGGGGCAGCGGGTTTATTGGCGTCGCCGGGTTTGACGGCAGATTCTTTGCCGAGCGGCGGGGCGCCAGGCGGCCTGGCAGCTTGCCGGGCAAAGCCAACAGATGCGAATCCAACTAAAATAATTAGAATGAAAGATTTTATGTGAGCTTGCATTTTATTACCTCCCAAAAAGAGTCCTTTCTATAAACAGATGAAACACCGTACATTTTTTGAGATTAGCATCCATATTAGTAATTGTCAATATTTTATGATATCCAAACACATTTTTTTGCTTTTGATCCGCCACACTGATGGCGGACAAGCATTGGGTTCGATTGGGTTTGTTCCGGCTTCGCCAGAGGCTTCGCCGCGACAAGTTGGGTTTGAATTGGGTTTGTTTTTTCGGGGCCCGAATGGGCGATTTATTTTCATATCCCTTTGTTATGTAAGACGTTACGTTCATTTTGGCCTTTTTGGATTTGGCTTTGTTTGGGTTTGTTTGGCTTTGTTTTTTCCCAATTAACCAAGTGTCCATTTTGTCATAAGCCTTTGTTAATACCTTATTTACGTTCATTTGACTTTTTTGGAATTTGGCTTTGTTTTGCAAAAAAAGTTTTATTTGTAAAGCGCTCATGACATCTGTCAATGTTTCTTTACAATTGTAAAGCGCATTAAAGAGACGTAAGTCTTTTATTAATCGCAATTTACGCTGATTAAACGGATTTATTGCCACTAAGACACCAAGGCACGAAGAAAGATTAGACAGGATAACAGGATTAACAGAGATAATAGAGGTTTTTAGCCGGCTTGGTGTTCTCGGCAAACTCTGCTCTAAAAGCGAGCTTTTGACGCAGAGGGTTGCCTTCGTCCACAAGGCCATTGAAATGGCCTTTTTCAAAAGCCAGCTAAAAACGGTTCTTTTTAGACGTAAAGATGCACAAAGTGCGCAAAAATTAGCATAAAATGAACAAAAAAGAGTTTTATTTGTCATTCATACCCCCAAAATGTTTAAAAACTTTGCTTTTATGATGCAAAATAATGCATTTTCGACTTGGGCTGCTGCCCTATGTCCTTGCTGCGCCCCCCAATTAGGTAGGGGCAAGCTGCAGCTTACGACTTGCGGTTCTCCGCAATCATTAGTATTTAGTATCTCGTATTTAGTATATAGCCGGTCGAGGCCGAGACGGCCGGCATTGTTTATTGACCGCCTGCTGGCGGTTTACGTTTGCCTGCCGGCCCCTATGGGGCAAGCAAACATTTGAATATGTTAACAGAATTCCAAACAAAAGACAAGGAAAAAGTGAAAAAAAAGTGTTTTATTCTTGAAAATGAGAAAACCGACCGGTATAGTACAGATACTGATATATTTTAGGCTATCCAGGAGGAAAATAGCTAAAATGCGGTTGTTTTAGTACTCCCCCTGAATTGCTATAAAAGCGGCGAGGCTTTACAATGCGCAAATCGCAACAAAAGGCACATTTTTTTCAGAGGAACGCTCAAATGGCTAATCCAAGCAAACCTTTCAGCCGCGTGGGGATTCTGTTATTTGTATTGCTTGCCATCTGCTGTTGTGCCCTGCCAGTTCAGGGCAAGCTAAAAGTTGTGAACATGAAGTTTTGGAGTTTTCTGTTGGCCCGATGGGCAGAAGGGAAGGTGTGGAATGAAGGAGTTTAATGGTTCTAAAATTAGCTTGATGCTGATTGGGCTTTTGGGGATGGCTTCTGCGAGTCCGGCAGTAGAGGACACCTGGACTACGAAAGCCAACATGCCGACGGCAAGATATGTTCTATCCAGCAGTGTGGTGGATGGAAAGGTCTATGCCATCGGTGGAGAACCTGGTACTAGCGTGGCCCTCTCAACAGTGGAAGCATACGATCCGGCGACCGACAACTGGACGGGGAAAGCCAACATGCCAATGGCAAGAGCAGCGGGGGCCAGCAGTGCGGTGAATGGGAGGATTTATGTCATCGGGGGTAACGCGGGTCCGTACGGAGCACCTTATTCGAGTGTAATAGAATACGACGCAACGATGGATACCTGGACGAGGAAAGCCGACATCCCGACGCCCAGAATTTGCTTATCCAGCAGTGTGGTCAATGGGAAGATCTATGCCATCGGGGGCAAATTAAGTTTCCAGGGTACAGTTCTTTCGACGGTGGAAGAATACGACCCGGCGACCGACAACTGGAGCACAAAAGCCAACATGCCCACTGCAAGAGCGTATGTCTCCACAAGCGCGGTGAATGGAAAAATCTATGCTATTGGGGGAACGCTCGTTAACCCAGAATGGTACCGGGGTCTCACCACAGTGGAAGAATACGATCCAGCGACGGACACCTGGACAACGAAATCCCCCATGCCAACCGGAAGAACATACTTTTCCACCAGCGTGGTGAATGGGAAAATTTACGCTATTGGAGGAGTGAGCGCGGGCAATACGGACCATGTTTCATCTGTGGAAGAATACGATCCGGCGACGGATACCTGGACAAGAAAGGCTGATATACCAACCGCAAGATCTGGTCTGACCACCAGCGCAGTGAATGGCAAGATATATGCCATTGGTGGTTGGGTAGGTAGTTACATAGCTATTTCGACAGTGGAAGAATATGACACGGGATTCATATTAGTTGACTTTAACAGGGACGGAAGGGTGGACTTCAAAGATTATGCCATATTCGCACAGTCGGCCTACGATGACGGTAAGCTTGATGCAAAAACCCTGGCTGTTTTAGTCGCAGACTGGCTGACAGCTTGGACGATACCACCACTACCTGGTCCGGCGAGTAATCCTGAACCAGCGAATGACGCAACGGACGTCGACCCAAACGCTGATTTGAGCTGGACGGCCGGGGTTTATGCGACATCTCACGATGTTTCCTTCGGCACGAGCAATCCGCCGCCGTTCATAGGCAATCAGACCGCTGCAACATTCGATCCCGGCACAATGGTCTATAATAGTACGTACTACTGGCGTATCGATGCGGTCAATATCTGGGGCACAGCCACAGGTACAGTTTGGAGCTTCACGACTATCTATAGCGACCTTCAGGCGAGTAATCCGAATCCAACCGATGGCGCATTAGGCGTCGATATAGATGCTGATTTGAGCTGGACGGCTGGGGTCGGTGCCACATCGCATGATGTGTACTTCGGCACGAGCAATCCACCGCCGTTCCAACTTAACCAGACCACTGCAACATTTAATCCTGGCACGATGGCTTATGGTACTACTTATTACTGGCGTATCGACGAGACTGATGCTTATGGCACAACCACGGGTATGGTCTGGAGCTTCACAAATATGATGTCCCCACCGCCATTTTAATTAGTTTGTTACAATCTGATGTTATGTTAAATGGCCGTGAGGATTCTTCTTGCGGCCTTTTTTATTGGTACGCGTTTAAGCTGAGTATTTCACCCAGCTCTTAATAGGGGCAGAATAGCATAGAAAAATCAAATACCAAATAAAAAAGTGGGATGCAGAATGGAAACGGGAGATTAATTACATGCGATGGCCAGATTTCTCCACTCCGTAATGCTCCGCATTGCTTCGGTCGAAATGACAAGAATTGAGATTCTTCACTTCGCTTTGCTTCGTTCAGAATGACAGAAAAATGGTGGGGCAAGCCCCACCCTTGTATCTTATATTTCAGGCGGTATTGTAATATGTAGCGTTCTTTAACAAGAGTATCGTTCGGGCATGGTCGTGGGGCGAGACCCACGACCATGCGGCGGCGTCGAGATCGTCCCACCCTCGAGTATTAACAGCCCGTATTGTAGCTTGATCCGGCAGCCGTCAACGGTTATGATTAATTTTTTTTGTATTCTTACATGTTCGTACCTTTCCTGCTGTTGAACTGCTGTTGGCGGCTCAGTCTGCTATACGTGCTCACGGCACAGGTTAATGATTCGCTTTAGTCGCGTGGATGCTACAATCTAAATTCGTGCTCTTACGCACCAGCCCCCAGCGTAGTCATCCAGGCGATTTCGAGCCTAACAGTCAGTCAACGGCAATGAATAAAGTTTTCAAGTAAAATCCTTCTATGCTGTATTTATATATGGTTTGTTGTCACAGATCATTTTCCACAGGTGGATTGCCAGGCGTCTTGCCATGGCGGTTATAGCGATGGGTGGTATTCCAAATAAGGTGCAGGTCGGCGATATGGGTATCGATGGGCGTATTTATCCGGTCTCTGCCACACCGAAGAAGCAAGAGGGTGAACTGGACTTTATGGACCTCTGGTATCCCATTCAGGTCAAGCAGAAAGACAAAGTCGGCAGGCCGGATATCGATTCCTTTGAGGCCGTGATGATGCGTGAAGACCGCACAAAAGGATTCTTCGTCTCATTCGATTACTCATCCGATGCGATAAACGAGATA
>JAUWLI010000133.1 GCA_030613765.1 Phycisphaerae bacterium | reverse complement strand
TATTCTGGCGCTAGTCGTGAGCGCAGCTTTATTGATCACAACCACCTGCGCGAAACAGAAAGAGCAGAAGACGCTCCTCTGGAACGGTAAGGATTTTACCGGCTGGAAACTTTTTGTGCCCGATCCCAATCATGATGTGACAAAGACCTGGTCTGTTAAGAATGGCGTGATTTGCTGTACGGGCAAGCCAGCCGGTTATATGAGGACAGAAGAAGAGTATGCGGACTACCTTTTCCACATCGAGTGGCGATGGCCCGACAGAGGGGGCAACAATGGGGTGCTTAATCATATGGTTGGTGAGGATAAGGTGTGGCCAAAAAGCCTTGAGTGCCAGCTTGCTTCGGGCAACGCCGGGGACTTCTGGGTGATTGGCGGATTCGAGTGCAGGGAGCACGCCAGGAAGGGCAAACGTGTTCGAGGGCGCAACGTCAGGAAACTGAAAAAAAGCAGTGAAAAACCGCTCGGGCAATGGAACTCGTACGATATTATCTGTAAGGACGACTGGGTAGTAGTGATGGTGAACGGTGTATTGCAAAACGTGGCGACCAGGTGCTCATTGAAGTCGGGCAAGATTTGCCTGCAGAGCGAAGGAACACCCGTTGAATTCCGTAACATCTATATCGAACCGGTTGAATAAGCCGTATATGTTGCACATATTAATTGTGGAGAAGAAATACTGACTTCAATCCGGGATAGTCAATGTTTACGCTGGTAATTTAATAAGGAATAATAGTATGGGTGAACAGACAAGGAGAGATTTTCTCAAGATGATAGGCTTTGCAGCGGGATCGCTAATGCTGCCGGGGCTTGCGTTCGGAAAGAAAGAACGGCGCCAACCTAATGTTGTGCTTATCTTTACGGACGACCAGGGGACTGTCGATGTCAACTGCTATGGGGCGAAAGACCTGCTTACGCCGAATCTTGACCGTTTGGCCCGTGAGGGGACGCGGTTTACACAGTTTTATGTGGGGGCGCCGGTTTGCTCGCCCTCTCGGGCGGCATTGATGACCGGCCGGTATCCCCAGCGAGCCGGACAGCCGAGCAATGCACCATCGCAAAGAGGTCACGCGGGTATGCCTACCGAGCAGGTGACAATTGCAGAGGTGCTGAAATCGGCCGGCTATGCAACCGGGCACGTGGGCAAATGGCACCTGGGATATACGCCGGAGACTATGCCCAATGAACAAGGCTACGATTATTCATTCGGGCATATGGGGGGCTGCATTGATAATTACTCGCACTTTTTCTACTGGCAGGGACCGAACCGACATGACCTGTGGCGAAACGGCGAAGAAATCTGGCGCGATGGTGAGTTCTTCGGTGAACTTATGGTCGACGAATGTAAGAAATTCATTGACGAAAACAAGAACGATCCATTCTTTCTTTACTGGGCCATCAATATGCCGCATTACCCGCTGCAAGGAACAGAGAAGTGGCGAAAGAAATACCGGCATCTGGATGCGCCACGGCGAATGTATGCGGCATTTGTTTCCACTATGGATGAGATGATAGGTAATGTCATTGCGCATCTCGACAAGTTAGGCCTGCGCGAGGACACCATCGTAATCTGGCTCAGCGACCACGGCCATTCAGTCGAGCAGCGAACCTTCGGCGGTGGCGGCAGCTCCGGTGATTTTCGCGGTCATAAATTTACATTGTGGGAGGGAGGTATTCGCGTACCCTGTATCGTCTCGTGGCCCGGTCATGTTCCGAAGAATGCCGTTCGCGACCAGATGGCTATCAGTATCGACTGGATGCCGACGATCGCTCAGTATTGCGGAATAAAGCAGCATGAACCTAAGATCGACGGTAAGAGTATTGTCTCCATCATCGAATCACAAGACGCTCCGTCACCTCATAAGGTGCTGCACTGGGAAACGGGCAGACACTGGGCGGTCCGCGAAGGTGATTGGAAGCTGGTTCACGATGGCCCGGCGACGGATTACAAGGGACGGAAGATTGCCAAAGTCAAAGACTTCCTGAGTAATATGGGCAAAGAAACGACCGAGACCAAGAACCTTGCTGAGTCCAATCCTGAGGTGGTCAAACGATTGACCAAGCTGCATAATGAGTGGGGCCGGGAGGTCAAAGAGGAATAGATTTAAAACTCGGTAAGAACGGCCGGCAGCTTTCATTATCGAACCCGATTAGCTGAAGGCGTTTCTCAACAGGGCAAGACTTTTGGGTATAGCGGTCTTGTAGTCTTCATTTCCCTCGAATTCAAGAGAGACATAGCCGTGGAAGTTGTGCCTGCGCATAATGGCAGCGATGCGGGGATAATCCAAATCGAGGGTGTACCAGAGGCCGCCGCCATAGTAGGTCTTTGCCTGCATAAAGACGGCGTGCGGAGCGCATCGGTCGAGCTTGTCGTAGGGGTCCTCGAGGAAGTTGCCGGTGTCGAGAAGAACCCGCAGCCAGGGGGAATCGATGGCATTTACGATTCTTAAAAGCCCTTCAGGAGTTCGGGACAGGCCCCAATGGTTTTCCAGTCCGAGGATTACGCCGCACTTCTCGGCAGCAGGCAGGCATCTTTTGATACTGTCAATGACCCATTTGAAACCATCGTCATCCGTGTATCCGGGCAGTGGCTGTTCGATGCCGCGATTCTTCATCAAATCGTCGAAGCTCTTGCTTGTGCCCCATGTCCCGGTATTGAGGCGTATGATGGGGATGCCGAGCTTGTAAGCAAGCTCGATGCACTTTATAGTGTGGTCGATATTTTTTTGTCTCTTAGCCCTGTCAGGCGAGAGGAAGCCCTGATGTATAGACATGCCACACAGGTCAATGCCATTGATAAGCGCCCGGCGTTTAAGGCCCTGGAGGTAGTCATTAGACTCTTTTTCCATTTGTCTGTGCAGTATCTCGATGCCATCAAAGCCCATTTCCGCAGCCTGGTCAATACAGTCCTCAATCGGCAGCTTCAAGTTTCTTTTGAATCGCCAGAACGAATATGTAGAGATAGCAATAGGATTAGAGCGGTGCACTTGACCCGCTTTGTCGGACGACGGGGCGGTCCTGTTTGCGCCGCGAGCCTGGCCGGATAAGCGGGAATTTATACTTAGGGCAGCCGCTCCAAGGGAGGTCGCCAAAAAGGTTCTACGGTCAATCGATTTCATAGTATGTCTCCTCAAATATATATTTTTTACGCCAAATTATAATTGGCTTTCAATTCATCCATTTCAGATTTCGCCTTTCGATTCTTCTACGTAAAAGGCTGAGTCCTGGCAGGGGCGGAAGCGTTAATCTCAGCAGCTAACTGCATAAATTTCGGCATTGTGTAATCGAAGAAACGCTTGTAACTTTCGCAGAAATAGCTTTCCTTGCCGAAACTGTCCCTGTCAAATGGTGCCCTGTCCTTCATGCAGCCGCCGCGACAGATGGCAAGGTGTCTGCAAACGAGGCACTTGTTGCAAAGATTTTGTTTGGCGCGTGCAAAGGTGCGTTTTTTGCTGCTTGCGGCGAGTTCTTCTATCGGCGTTTCGAAGATATTTCCCAATCGCCATTTCGGTTCTACAAAAAAATCACAGGTAAAGGCATCGCCTGTATGCTCGATAACAATATACTGACTGCACTGTTTATCGAAAGTGCAAATCGTATGTTTTCCGGTGACGTAATACGAAAGGAGCGAATCAAAGTCACGAATACTTACCTTTGTCGGGCCGTATTCGTACCATCGGTCAAATATACGACATAAGAATTCGCCGTATTGGGCCGGCGTGATTGAGAAATCCGTAACCTTGCCCGTTGCCGGGTCCAACTCAACGCAGGGGATGAACTGCAGAAACTTTACGCCATTTTCGATAAGAAAGTCAAATACGCGGTCGGGGTGCTCAGCGTTGATGTTGTTTAGCAGCGTAAGGGTGTTAAATTCGACTTTATGCTCTTTGCAAGTTTTGATTGCTTTTAGTATTTTATCAAAAGTGCCGGCGTCTGAATGGTCGAGGCGATAGTAATCGTTAAATTCTTTTGGGCCGTCAATACTGATGCCGATCAGAAAATTGTTTTCGTGTAAAAAGGGACCCCATTTATCGTCAATCAGGACCGCGTTTGTTTGCAGTGAATTTCCCACTTGCTGGCCGGGGCTGCCGTACTTTTTTTGCAATTCCACTACTTTTTTATAGAAATCCAGGCCCATCAGCGTTGGTTCACCGCCCTGCCATGCAAAGCCGGCCAAGGGGAATTTAAGCTGCATATAGTCCTTAACGAGTTTCTCGAGGACCTCATCGCTCATCCGCTGCCTGCCCTGACCAATATCAGAAGCTCTGTGCTTGTAGAAACAGTATTTGCAATCAAGATTGCAATCGGAACCGGAGGGTTTGATTAAAAGAGTAAACGGCTGCATTATCCTACACGTATTGAGTCAAACTGGACTATTTACCTATTTCTCAGGTAAGTAGTGTAGCAAGATTCGCCTTTGTTTGCAAGCTTTCTATTGTTAGCTTTAGTCACCGCCCCCTGACTATAGCACTGCTTTAATCCTGATTTGGCAATTAAATCCGTGCAAAACAATGAGATTTAGATATTATAGAGCCAATGGAGCCCGCTCAAGCATTCTGAATCTGCCGGAGGATTGTTGAAATTGAGATGAAATTTTGTTACTATAGTAATTTAAGTGTACAGGAGTTTTTCTGTTGTGAAGTGTATATGGGAAATTTCAGTTCAAGAATCCGAATTCTGTTAATTGAAAGGCCAAGCCCTTCATGAACACCGACACCAACGCTGCATCTCTGACCCGCCGCAACTTCTTAAAGGCCGCCGGCGTCTGTCTTCTGGCATCCGTTCGGGCATGGGGCAATTCCAGCCGGCCCAATGTACTGCTGCTGTTCTCAGATCAGCATCATGCCGGCGCTATGGGCTGTGCGGGCCATCCGATAGTCAAGACCCCGACCATGGACCGACTCGCCGCCAAGGGTATACGTTTTGGCCGGGCGTACTGCCAGGACGGAATATGCGTACCGTCACGAACCTCGATGATGACCGGGCTCTACCCCCGGACTACCGGGTGTCTGGACAACCCGAACAATCCGGTCGAACCGGGGCGATACATAATGCTTCAGAAGCTCTTCAAGCACAACGGCTACACTACCGGATGCTTCGGCAAGAGACATCTGCCTAAGAACGACATGGCCCTGGGCTGGGACTCGTCTGCGACGACGATCAGTCCAAGACTCGATCCGTCGGACGAGAACTACCAGGACTGGCTCAAGGAAAACGGCCTGTATGAGAAATACCGCGAGGCCGCCGGCAACGCCATCATGGACAGCAACCTCTTCTGCAGAATCAGCAAACTCAGAGCCGAACAGAGAGACGCCGCCTACACAGCCGACAAAACCATCGCTTTTCTGAAGAACTGCAAATCGAACGAGGCGTCCTTCTTCTGCTGGGCCACATTCCACGGCCCGCACCAGCCGTACACACCGCCGCGAAAATGGGCCGATATGTACAAGCCTGAGGAAATGACGCTGCCGGCGAATGTCGACGAACCGATCGAGAACCTGCCCCACGAACTTCAGGGTTGGCGTAGAAACAAGAAGAGGCCCTGGAACCTCGGCGCCGCAGCCGAAAACAAAGACCTCTACCGAACATTCCTGGCATACTACTACGCCCAGGTGACCGAAGTCGATCACTACATGGGCGTGATCCTCGAACAACTCAATCGCCTTGGCCTGGCTGAGAACACCATAATCATATATGCCTCCGACCACGGCGATTTCACCGCGCATCATGGGATGACGGAAAAATGCGCCCTCGGCCACAACATCTACGAGGACACCCTCCGAGTCCCGCTGATCATCTCATGGCCGGGGAGATTGGCAAAAGACATCGTCTGCGATAGCCTGGTTGAACTGCTGGACCTCTATCCGACCCTGATCGACCTGCTGAACCTCAAAACCCCAGCTAAAATTCAGAACCTGGCCGGGATATCACTGAAACCAGCCCTGACCCAAGGCAAAGAGGTGCCCAGGAAATATGCTTTTTCGGAAAACTGGTCGCAACTGACCGTCATTGGCAAGCGCTACAAGCTTGGTACATGGATTGACCCCGGTCCCTTGCCCAAGTACAGAACCCGCGACAACCGGAAGAGAAACCGGGACATGCTGTTCGACCTGCAGGACGATCCCCTCGAAACCGTAAACCAGATCGACAACCCGAAACTGGCCGAGGTCAAACGTGAACTGCACAACGCAATGCAACAGTGGATAGCGAAAACACCCGCCGGCGGACGAGATAAGTTCATCCAATCACAGTTGGGAAAATCGAGGTGACACTCTCGGCAAAGCAGTAACCCAGGATTAGATGAATTTAGCTTAACGTGGAAAGACATCGCCAAACACGACAGCAAAGATCCCGTCGATCGATTGTCAAAGTCTCTGGTGGTGGTGCTGCAATTACCTGAGATTCCCTTGAAATACATCATGACTATAGGAATCTGCGGGTCCAATCTACCTTAAATAGAAGTATTTTTAATCAATATCACTGCGAATAACGATGCCCGTGTCATAAGCGGACTTTGTCAAGCATTTTGCTCAGCTTTTTAACGAGTGCTTTGTTCTGCGGCAATTCTGATATGTTTACGTTCTCATACGGGTCGGTCTTGTGGTCGTATAACATCCGTGCATATCTTGTGCCGTTCTTTCTGCGCCACTCAGTATAGCGGTAGCGGTCCGTCTTGACTGAGTCCCCATTAAAATATCGGCTAAATACGGCTTCCTTCCAAACACGATTCGGGTTTTTCATAAGGGGTACAAAACTTTTTCCATGAAGATGTTCCGGCAGCGGCAAATCGCATAGTTCTGAAAGAGAAGGATAGATGTCCAGATATTCGGTCAAGGCATTGGTTTTCTGTCCAGCTTTTATGCCCGGAGCAGTAACGATTAAGGGTGAATGCAGAGATGTTTCGAAGTTACAGTGTTTGCACCACAAGCCGTGTTCACCCAGATTCCAGCCGTGGTCGCCCCAGAGCACTACGATTGTGTTTTTGCGCAGGCCCAGGCGGTCAAGCTCGCTTAGGACCCTGCCAATCTGGGCATCAGTATAGCTGACGCAGGCGTAATAGCCGTGGATGAGTGTGCGAGCAAGCTCGTCGGACAAGGAGCCCTTTGGGGGAATACCTGCATAAGACCGCAATTCGCCCCAGTTGTGCAGGGCTGCATCAGGAGCACCTTTCGGCCTGAAAGGATTGTCTGCGAGGTCAATTTTTTCTCTCTTATACAAATCCCAGTATCTTTTCGGAGCGTTAAAAGGCAAATGAGGTTTAAAAAATCCCAGTGCAAGGAAGAATGGCTTATCCATATCCGAAAGGCGCTTAAGGTCTGAAACAGCCTTGTCTGCAATCATCCCATCGAAATAGGCGTTATCGGGGACATCGGCAGACTCGAACGCAGGTCCCTTCCCGCGTTGGTTTTTCCGAGTGAGCTTCTTACTTTTTTCAAGCAGGTAATTCTGCCAAGGTCCTTTAGGCCGCCAGGGATCTTCGCTCCAGCTATCCCTGCAGTCGTTTGAATGGTGGAAGATTTTGCCATTTGATATGGTGTGGTATACATTCTTTCTAAAGTGTTTCGGAAGACTTAATGCACCCGGAAGGTCCTTCTCGGCCCAGACGTTATAACTGATGAATCTGTCTCTCGTCGGCCGTACGCCCGTGAGAAGGCTGGCACGCGAAGCACCGCAGACTGGAACCTGGCAA
>JAUWLI010000158.1 GCA_030613765.1 Phycisphaerae bacterium | reverse complement strand
CGGCGGATGCAAAATAGGGGAGAATTCGACGATCGGCAAAGATTGCCGTCTCGACAGCAATGTTGTCGTTTACCACAACTGTCATTTAGGCAATAACGTGGTGATTCAGGCAAACACAACGATAGGCTCAACTGGTTTTGGTTATTCATTTATCGAGGGCAGCCATAAATTAATTCCTCACAACGGAGGTGTAGTGATTGAAGATTTTGTGGAGATAGGAGCTAACTGCTGTATTGACAGGGCGAAGTTCGGAAATACGAAAATCGGCGCAGGGACAAAGATAGATAACCTCGTACAAATTGCGCATAATGTAGTCATTGGTAAAAACTGTCTGATAGTAGGACAGGTCGGTATATCGGGCAGCTGCAAGCTTGGTGACGGGGTTATTTTGGCGGGGCAGGTCGGGCTTACCGACAATTTAGAAATAGGAGACGGTGCAATAGTTGGCGCCCAGTCCGGCGTTATGAACAATATAGGGGCTGGTGAAAAGGTACTTGGCTCGCCGGCAAACAACATCAAAGAGGCGCTGCATATAATGGGCCTGACGAAGCGATTGCCGAAGCTGAATAAGCAGTTAAAGCAACTATGCAAGAGGGTGGACAAACTTGAAGCTGCAAAAGACGATTAAAGATGAGAGCAGACTCTCCGGTCGCGGAATGTTCGGGGGCAAGGAAGCAAAGGTCGTATTTCGGCCAGCTCCCGTTGATTCCGGAGTGGTTTTTGTTCGTGTTGACGTACCCGAAGCAGTCCGAATCAACGCAGTAGCCAGTAATCTTGCAGAGCGAAGTCGGCGGACAACAATCAAGAAGGGTCGTGTAAGTATAGAAACAGTGGAGCATTGTTTGGCTGCCATCAGTGCGTTATCCATTGATAACCTGGTCATAGAGGTTGACGGCTCAGAGCTGCCCGCCCCGGACTGCAGTTGCGCCGAGTATTTCAAGGTCCTCAAACGCAGCGGGCTTGTTGAGCAGTCGAAGAAGCGTAAAGAGTTTGTCATAAGCGAGGCAATCAGCATTACCGCCGGTGACGCTTCGATATATGCTTTGCCTTATTCGGATGACGGATTAAATATCACTTACGACCTTGATTACGCCGGCCACACCGCCATCGGCAGACAGATTTTCAGCTGTCGTCTTACTTCTGAGAATTTCGAGAAGAACCTGGCCCCTGCCCGGACGTTTTTGCTCGAAGCGGAGGCCCAGCAATTTCAAGCCCGCGGAATGGGCACTCACCTTAGTGCGCGTGATATTCTTGTTCTCAACTCCGACGGACCAATTAAGAACAGCTTCAGATTTCCGAACGAATGTGTCCGGCATAAGATTGCCGATTTAATCGGTGACCTTGCTCTGATAGGGCGAGGTCTGAGCGGCAGGATCGTGGCGTATAAAAGCGGTCATTCTCTGAACCAGCGTCTTGCAACAAAACTGTATGATGCCGCTGAGCGTCAGGAGCGGATGCAAAAGCTCGGTACCGACGCCCTTCTGGACATCAGGCAGATTGCCAAGATTCTTCCCCATAGATACCCGTTTTTGCTGGTTGACAAAATAATCGAAATCGAAGGCGATACTCGAATCAAAGGTATCAAGAACGTAAGCTTCAACGAGCAATTTTTCCAGGGTCACTTTCCTGGTACTCCGATTATGCCGGGCGTTCTTATCGTAGAAGCAATGGCGCAGGTATCCGGCTTATTATTTGCTCAGCGCCTCGAACACACAGGCAAGTTAGCGGTGCTTCTGAGCATGGATGGTGTAAAACTTCGTAAACCGGTTGTCCCCGGCGACCAGCTTATCCTTATGGCCGAGACTGTTCGTCTTCGGAAAAGAACGGCACAGTGCCGCTGCAGGGCGATGGTAGGTGATTCGATAGCCGCTGAAGCCCAAATTAAATTTATGCTCGTGGACGAAGAGAAGGTATAACGTTAATGTTGAATTTCGAGTTTTAGGTGAAAACAAAATATGATTAAAGTACATCCCAGCTCAGTGGTATCAAAGGAAACCCAGTTAGGTGAGGGCGTTACAATCGGGCCCAATTGCTTTATAGACAATGGGGTTTCAATTGGCGCCGGCACAGTCATTGACGCTAATACCGTGATTTACAAAGATGTCAAGATCGGTGAAAACAATCACTTTTTTGCCAATTGCGCGATTGGTGGCAGGCCCCAAATACTCGGTCTGGGCCCGGAGGTTGAAGTGGGCAAACTCCTGATAGGCGATAGAAACGTCTTTCGTGAGCAGACGACAATCCATCTGAGTTCTCATGCCGGTAAACTCACGAAAGTCGGCAACGATAATCTGTTTATGATCGGTGTTCACATCGGACACGACTGCACACTCGAAGATAATATTGTTCTGAGTAATTCTGTTCAGATAGGCGGTCATTGCAAGATTGAGACGGGGGCATGGTTTAGCGGTCTTGCAGGTATGCACCAGTTTGTAACTCTCGGCAAATGGTGCTACGCAGCGGGACTTGCAGGTATTACTCGCGATATTCCACCCTTTCTGATTGTGAGCGGTCACTATCCTGCGAAAATTCGCGGTGTTAATAAGCGCGGCCTTGACCGGGGCGGTCTCAGTGAAGAGCAACAAGAGAAAATATTCGAGGCGTACAAGAGGCTTTACCGCAACGATGATGCGCTTCTGGAGAATGCAAAGGCACTGGCACAGGAGGACGGACTGGATGAGAATGTTCGGGCCATGGTCGATTCGATAATCAAAAGCAGCGAGCATCGGTACGGCAGATACATCGAGAAGTTCAGATGACGATAGAAACGTGATGCTTTACCAAGGGCAGAGACGACAAGGAAATAACCAGTGGACAAGATACGTACGGCAGTTGTAGGTGTAGGTAAAATGGGGGCGATACACGCGAAGGTCTATGGACAGCTTGAGCAAAGCGAGCTTGTTGCGGTGGTTGATACAGACGGCGAGAAGGCAAAGCAGACGGCCAATCAATATGGCTGTTCCGCCTTTACGGACTGTTCGGAAATACTGGGGAAGGTTGATGCAGTAACGATAGCAACTCCGACGTTAACACACCTGAAGCTGGCGAAAACATTTATCAAAAACAAGATTGCGGTCCTGATTGAAAAACCGCTTGCGGTGAATGTGCGAGAAGGCAAAAAGATTGTCGGGCTTGCGAAAAAACATAACAGCGTGGTTGCAGTAGGTCACAGTGAGCGTTGCAATCCTGTTGTTCAGGCGATGAAGCGGCTGGACATCGAGCCGAAGTTTATCGAGGCCAACCGCATCAGTCCTTATTCATTCCGCTCGACCGACATCGGAGTTGTTCTGGACGTGATGATCCACGATATAGATATTATTTTGTCTCTGGCAGCAAGCAAGATTAAGAAAGTTGACGCGGTAGGCGTTGGTGTCATAGCCAATGATAAGGAGGACATATGTAACGCCCGGATCATGTTCGAGAACGGCTGTATTGCAAATATCACAGCCTCTCGCCTTGCTCTTGGCACAGAACGAAAGGTCCGGGTGTTCAGCCGGCAGGCATACCTGAGCCTGGATTATCTTAAAAAAAGCGGCATGATTATTAAGGCCGACCCAAATATAAACGTTGTCAAATGGATACAAGAACACAAGGAGGGGGGGGATTTGAACCTGACGACAGTAAACTGGCCGGACTTATTGCACATAGAGCATCTTGCGATAGATGATAAGGAGCCCGTGCGTTTAGAGCAGGAGGCTTTTTTAGGGGCCGTCGCGGACAAGGAGCTTCAACCGGAGGTCAGCGCTGAAGAGGGCCTGGCCGCGCTGCAATGTGCCCAGAAAATCCTGGCGTCAGTAAAAAAACACAAATGGAAAGAAAAAATAGTAGATGACAAATCAAATTGATTAATACGGCCTGGATGACCGGCTGCAGCAGCAAGGCAAGTAAGGAGACGAAGGACATGGATAATGGGCCGACGAAGGTGAAACTGGAAACGAGTATGGGGGACATGGTTATCGAGCTTAACGAAGAGGCTGCACCTGTTGCGGTAAAGAACTTTCTTGGGTACGTGGAGGAAGGCTTTTATGACGGGACCATATTTCACCGGGTGATACCGGATTTTATGATACAGGGCGGCGGGTTCACAGCGGAGATGACAAAGAAAGAAACGCATGCGCCGATTGTCAACGAAGCGAGCAACGGATTGAGAAACGAGAGAGGCACAACGGCGATGGCCCGGACCAATGATCCCAACAGCGCAACAGCCCAGTTTTTTATCAATCATGCAGACAACGACTTTCTAAATTATGTCGACAATAACAATCCCGGGTACGCGGTCTTCGGCAAAGTTGTCGAAGGTATGGAGGCGACAGATACAATCGCAGCGGTGGATACCACAAGTCAGAAGGGTATGGACGATGTACCGGTAGAGCCGGTCGTGATAAAATCGGCGAAGGTCATTTCGGACAAGTAGGGGTAGATGCCTGTCCGGCTTTTAATCTCAACTTGCTGACCAGTTGATGGGCAAGGCGGGTAGGTTCGGGCAGGCGGTATTTTGTTGCGCAGCGGAGGGTGATTTTAATCGCATCTTTCAGCAGGCACTTGTTGCCCACAGAAACAAAAAGTGGCTTTACATTAGTGCGAGTTCTCACAACGGCGCCGATGATTTCGTCGCCCGTCGCTCGTGACTCATGACTCGCCTTGCGCTTTGTGCATTTTTTGTCCCTCAAGAAACTGTATGCACCTTTTTCAGGGGGCGGTTCTTCAAAGAAGCCGGTTAGCCTGCTTTTTGCGCATCCGATGGTGGGCTTATCGAAAAACAGTCCCAGATGCGCAGCCAGTCCCAACCGGCGGGGATGGGCGATGCCCTGGCCATCAATGATAAATATGTCCGGCCTGTTTTTGAGCTTTTCAACCGCGGCGATGCAGACCGGGGCCTCGCGAAACGAAAGCAGGCCCGGGATGTATGGAAAGGTCACTTTTCGTAAGGCAGATGCGGTTTCTACAGGAGTAAAGTCCGTCGGCTTTAGTACTACAACAGCAGCAATGATTTTTTTGCCGTCTTTGCTGAAGGCACAGTCGATACCGGCGATTAGCTTTGGGTGTTTTTTTAACGGGACAACCCGAACTTTATCAGCGAGGCACTTTTGCAGCTGTGCGGCCTGTGAATAAGGCATATTCCAGCTATGTAAATCCCTTACCTGCATAGTTTTATGGTTTCGGCCTCACACACAAATGCCAAATTGTGAGATTAAAACATTTTACCTTCTTGTAGCTTTCTGTTACAATAATTAGTTTGGATTATTGTCGGATTTTTCTCAGCAATACCGCTTATATAATTAAGAGAGTAAGATGGCCAGGACATTTGCAAAAGCTATTAAGATTACGGGTGCGGCCGAGCACAATCTCAAGAATATCAACGTGAGTATTCCTCGCGATAAACTGGTTGTAATTACCGGTATAAGCGGGTCTGGGAAAAGCTCCCTTGCCTTCGATACGATTTACGCCGAGGGCAGGAGAAAATACGTCGAATCGCTCAGTACCTATGCTCGCCAGTTCCTCGAACAAATGCAGAAGCCGGCGGTTGGTGACATTACCGGTCTTCCTCCGACGATTGCAATCGAGCAGCGAAAGGCCGGCAGTAATCCTCGCTCGACTGTGGCCACGACCACAGAAATTTATGATTATTTCAGGCTTCTTTTCGCGCGTGCGGGGCAGCCTCACTGCTGGGTATGCGGTAAAGAGATTGCAAGCCAGCACTCTTCACAAATAGTAGAGTCAATCCTTTCCCGGCCGGAGGGTACGAAAATCCAGATATGCGCCCCGCTGGTCCGTGGCAAAAAAGGTGAGCATAAAGACGTTTTTGTCGGCATACAACGTGAAGGCTTTGTTCGGGTGCGCGTCGATGGGGCCGTTTACGACGTACGCAATGTCCCGGCCTTGAACAAAAATAAAAAGCACGATATCGCAGCGGTCGTCGACAGGTTGATAATTAAGGATTCGGTCCGTATTCGGTTGGCTGATTCGGTGGAGACGGCGCTGAAATTGGCTGACGGTGTGCTTTTGGTTCTGGTTCAGGAGCCGGAAAAGGCAGGCAAAAAACGCAAAAGTACAAAAGTAAACTCATGGAAAGAGGTCATATACAGTGAAAAGTTCGCGTGTTCCAAACACCCGCAGGCATCCCTTGAAGAGCTGTCGCCGCGTCTGTTTAGCTTTAACAGCCCATACGGTGCGTGCAAAAGCTGTGACGGGCTGGGGACAATTCTGGAATTCGACCCGGACCTGATTGTGCCGGATAAGACCGTCTCTCTGGATAACGGTGCCGTCGATGCGTGGCGCAAGGGGGGGAAGAGGATGAATATTTTCTATAACAGGCTGATTAAACGGTTCTGCAGGAGGGTGGAGATCCGTAAGTCGATAGCGTTCGAGAAGATACCGGCGGAAATAAAAAGGATTTTAATGCACGGAACCACACCGGCTGACAGGAAACAATATGGTTTCTCGTTCGAAGGGGTCATTCCAAATCTTGGCAAGCGATGGAAAAATACCACCAGTGAGTACGTCAAGACCAGGCTGCACGGTTATCTCTCGGAGCAGCGGTGCCTGAGCTGTAATGGGGCCCGGCTTCGGCCGGAAGCCGTTGCGGTAACGGTTGGAGGGAAAAATATAAATCAACTGGCTGAGCTTTCCATCGAAAAGGCACAGAAGTTTTTCAAGAAATTAGAACTTGAGAAGGAAAAGGCGCTGATTGCAGTGCAGGTGCTAAAAGAGATCAAGGCGAGACTGAAATTTATGGTCGATGTCGGGCTGGAATATTTAACGCTGGACCGCAAGAGCAGTACGCTTTCGGGTGGTGAGGCGCAGCGGATACGCCTGGCTACGCAGGTTGGCAGCGGTCTGGTGGGGGTTTGTTACGTGCTCGATGAGCCGACGATAGGTCTGCACAAGCGCGACAACAACCGGTTGCTCGGCATACTGCAGAGGCTCAGCCAAATCGGTAACACCGTTATAGTGGTCGAGCATGATGAGGACATTATCAAGAGCGCGGACCATATTAT
>JAUWLI010000135.1 GCA_030613765.1 Phycisphaerae bacterium | reverse complement strand
ATATTGACCCGGCTTAACCTTATCGACCGAGGACTCATGAACACTCAGTTCCACGCCCATTACATTGGAATTCGGAATCGTGAAAATCTTCTGGCCTTTATGGACCATGTCCCCGACCTCGATTGGGTCTTCGCGCCTTGACCGATAATCCGCACTCGAACCGTAAACAATTATCCCCGGACTCGGCGCTAGTATCGTACAGGCTGCAATCTGTCTCTCCAATTTTGCAACATGCTTCTGTTGCAGATTGAAGGTGGCTTCGGAATTTTCAAGCTTGGCCTGGGCCTGGGCCAGAAGGGAACGAGCGCTGGCATACTTACGTTCCAGCTCACGCCTGGCTTCTTCGTAGTCGCTCAGAAATTTTTCCGTTTCTTTTGGAAAATCATAGCGTTTATATAAATCAAGAGTATCTCTGGCCTGTTTGTGTTGAATGTCAAAACTTTGCACAGCCAACTGTTTCTCCTTCACTTCAATTTCAGGAGCGTAGTTGGCATCGCGAAGCTTTATGCTGGACTCTAACTCCTGCTCCGCCTTCGTAAGTTTGCCCTCGGCAAGAAGAATGGTGTCAGTTAATTCGTTGAGCTTTTGTTTGGCCCCTCCCTTCTCACCGTTAGGGTCATCAAGGTATTCGAGCAGCGATGCCATATCAATTAGTGAATTCGGGTCCTTTTCAGTATCCTTAATAAGCTTTTGCGCTGCAGCTTTACCCAAATGCTTTTGCAGGTCCATAAGCCCAAATTGCACCGCCAATTTAGCGGCAGCAATGTCAGATTCATTTTGTTTTTTCTGTATTTCATAGGATTCCTGGGCCTCGATGTTAGCGGCTTTGGCGGTGGAGAAAGTGATTTGCCCCTGGCTGAGAATATCCTGGAGGTCAGATGCGTTCAATTGACAAAGTAACTTCTTGTTCTTAACATCCTCCTCGGTGATAACCGTGCCTTCAGCAACGAGTTCGGCAACCTCGATGCCACGCCCTTCCACTTCACAAAAGATATCCGTAGATTCCTGTGCTTTGATATTGCCACTCTCAGTTACGGTGATGGTCAAATCATCTTCACGTACGGTGAAGGTACTTAAGCTTTTATTGGAAAGGTCCGAGCTTGCTTTTCTCATCGAAGCCACTAATACCAGTGCTGTGCCAGTAATTGCAACCAATATCAAAATCACCCACAGTCGCTTTCCGCCGAAGATGAAACCACGTGCCGCCCGATTGCGCTTGCCCGTGCTATTTCTTGCCTTTGTATCTTTATAGATGGTCATTGTATCCTTTGCTCCCACATTCCGTCCGGCCTGACCTGCAAAAAGCCAACGTCCTGGAAAAAGTTCAACTTTGCTATTAAATGGGCCACTAAGGCAGCCGTTAGACTGTTCTGCGCTTCCAATAGTGCATCCTGTGACTCGATTAAATCACGGGCGTTCAATCGCCCTGCTTCCCATAGCAATGGAGAAACATCAACCCGTTTCCTAGCCAACTCCATGGATAAATATTGAGTACCGTACGATTTCGCTTCCTGCTGCAGTCTACGATGCGCCTCACGAACATCCAATTCCACGTTGTCCCTATCATTATCAAACTGCCGTTGCTGCTGATCTAACGCTATCAGGGCCTCACGATAAGCATTGCGTTCGGTTTTCCGATCTAAAGGCAAATCAGCTCGCAAACCCAGGCTGTAGGTGCCCTCATGAAATCGCAATCTGGTAAAGTCGGTTCTTTCAGTCGAATCTACACCGGCGCTGCCAATCAGATCCAACTGTGTACCAAGACCATCAACAGCGACTATCACTTTACGGGTCGCATCATCAACCCCATCTCTACTGTTAGCTAAGTCGAGGCGCCAAAGCAAAGCCGTTTCAATCGCCGCTCCCAATGTATAATCATGCTCAATTATACCCTTTTCCAACAAGGCTTTCAACTCATTCTCGTCCAACTTTACATTAGCGCTGGTTGGCAAAGACAGCCTGATTTTGAACTCATCAAGCTGCTGTTCATAGCTTCGCATGGCACGGACCCAGCTATCCCGTGCACTCAGTTCGCTCTGTTCGGCCTGATCGACCAGGAAACGCGCGGTCTGCCCCTCGTCGGCTTCCATCTCTAAACGTTCTCTCAATTGTTCTTTCCTTTTCCAATTGTTTTCTGCGTTGGTCGCGACATCCCTTAGCTGCAAAACCCTGTAATAATCAGTTATTATCGAAACCACAAACGTTTTACGAAAGCGGTTGAACGAGCGTATCTGATATAAAACATCCCGCTCAGCCTGGGTCAGTTTCTCCTTGACGACCTCGCGACCACGACCTCTCAGCAGCGGCTGCGTTATGCTGGCGCTCAGAACCGAACCAAGTGAAGTCTGAGGATCGCCGGTAAGAAAACGCGCCCAATCCAGCGCTATACTGGTGCTTACTACTGCTCCATCGGCCAAAAGTTGGCTAAAACCTACTCCGGCATCATAACTTACTTCTTCATCTTCGCTGTCTCTAACGTATTGTGTGTCAAAAGTCCCAAACCATTGCTTTGCGAATTGATGTCGGACAAGTGTCAAATCGAGCGCCTTCAGGTAGAGCTGTTCCTTTTGGCTTTGATACTGGCGATTGTGGGCGGTAGCCATGGCGACAGCTTGCGCAAGAGTTATGACACCCGTGGGCGGCACTGCATTTTCAATCTGCACGTCATTCGGCGACGCGGGCAAGTCACTAATCGTATAATTGACCTTTGAACCGAAGCTATCCCGCCATTTGCCATCGATGATATTATATACTTCTTTATCAGCTTCGGCTTTGTAGTGCTCACGGCTGCAACCACCGACTATACAAAAGATTACAGCAATGCCCAGCCCCCAGTATAATGATGTAATTGGCCGAAACTTAAAAAACATAAGAACCCTACTCCGAAACAGTCCCCACTTACAAAAAATCCAATCCATTCGTAGATATTCCATTATACTATAAAAGGTTACAAAAGAAAAGATGAATTCGGCCGAGAGCCCCGCAACGCTATCAATTTTGGATTCTTCTCGCTGGTTTACAGCAAGAGGTTCCTATAATAGCCGCAAATTCATCACTCTATATGCGAATCATCTCAGACAATCCACATCACTAACATTAGCCTTTCAGCATAAGATTGGACGCTTTAACCGGTAAAAATATTGCCAAAAACTACGATTAGGCCTGAGAAAAATGATATTTGCTCTATTGCAAAAAAAGCCAATTACGGGTAAAATGTGCAAAAATTCGTAATGTGGCGGCGTAGCCAAGAGGCCTAAGGCGACGGTTTGCAAAACCGTTATTCGCCGGTTCGAATCCGGCCGCCGCCTGTTATTTTATCCCCATGACTGCCGACGAAATTTGGACTTGTTTGCTGCTTAATGTCCAACGTCAATTCTAAATTCCCCCTTTATGGAGGGGATAAAGCCCACCAAACACTTGTACCAAGGCACCAAATACTTTCTTCTTACCAGGCTTAATTAGCGACATCCTGATAAAGTTGTTGGATGTCAGCATTAGATAAACTCTTGTCGTAGACCTGCACATCATCCATAAGGCCGTGGAAGGACTGCTTATAAGAACCGCCGTTATTACCGATATCTACCGTCGAGGGCAAGCTGGTCAGGCCGCCGTATGCTCCCGCAGCAACCACAGAGCCGTTTAGATACACCACATAGCTGCCGCTGTTCCAGGTCAGTGCTATATGATACCAGACTAAAGTACCCAAAGTTATGATATTGCTTTCACTGTGGTCGCCAACTCTTACGTCCAGTTGTTTGTGCGTTTTTGGGCCTTACGGCCTGCTGGAGGAGGAGAGAGCGGTGCCCCTTGTTAATACAAAAGAAACCCGTATTTATTGTTTTGTGAGACTCCAACCTGTTTTCTCCCTTCACAGCTTAACTCCATCAGTGAAGATGCAATAATTATATGTCCTCTGCCGCCCACGTCAAGAAAAATACTCGCAATTCCCGGTTCACCCCGCCTGCTCCGTGAGATAGTGAAACGTTATCTCACTGGTGTCTTCCGCCGCCTGCAATCCGTGGTAAAAAGTCCGCGTTAGTCCGTGGTAAAAAGTCTGTGTTCGTCAGTGCCCAAATAAAGCACTTTTTTGGTCATTTTATGTTGTCTTTTGTGCATTTTGTGCCTTTTTATGGCTAAAAATTACGTTTACCCCGCTAAAAACATGCCTTCTGTTTTATATCGCTATTGGAGCAATCTTTTATGAGTTCGTCAAGCAATTCGAGCTGCCATATATCTTCACAAATCGTAAGTATTATCTTTATCCCCTTAATCTCGACAACAACAGGCTTGTTGCCGGGTTTAAAATATCTTCGCTCATCGAACACACCATAATTTAGCAAAAGGGTCTTACGATAAATCTTTTTTATTTCACCCTTTTCCAATACTACAGCAGAGTTGAAACATTGCTCACCATCTGTTTCAGCAAAGCCGACAACGATGATCGTTTAAAGTGAATATCTTGCCAAGTGCTCAACAGCCAGGCGATTGTCATTCAAAAACTGTTTTTTCAACAACAGATCTTCAGGTGAATAGCCGCATACAGCCATTTCAGGAAATACCACAACGTCTGCGCCGAGTTCAAGAGCTTGGCCGCAAAGACGTTGTATTTTTGTAGTATTTCCCTTGATATCACCTACTGAAGCATCAATTTGTGCCAATGCTATACGCAAAACTATTTCCTCTTAATTTTGTGTTTTTAACCATTGGTCAATGGCTGTTGCAGCCCGGCGTCCACTATTAATAGCGTGCACTACTAACGAAGCTCCACTTACCGCGTCACCGGCAGCAAATACCCAGGGTTGGCTTGTTTGGTAATTATCTACCGCTACGTTGCTTTGTCCATCAAGCCGTAATCCCAAATCTTTTATTAATCCTTCGTGTACAACGTGCAGAAAACCAAGTGCCAAAAGCACCAGGTCAACCTCAAGAGTGAAATCGGTGCCTGCTATTTCTTTCATCTTCCAATCATCTGATTTCTTTATCCATTCCACCTGGCAACCATGCAATTTCTCAGCATGGATTCCTGCACCCCCTGAAAACTTTTTAGTATACACAGACCATTTTCTTTCGCAGCCTTCTTCGTGTGATGAAGATGTCCTCATAATTCGGGGCCACATAGGCCAGGGAGTATCAGGTGGTCGAGTCTGGGGTGGTTTAGGCAGGATTTCCAACTGATATATTTTTTTAGCTCCCTGGCGACGGGCAGTTCCGACGCAGTCACTGCCCGTATCCCCCCCCCCTACTACCACGACAACTTTGTCTCTGGCTGTAATAACACGGCTTTGCTCAATTGGTTTATCTGTATTGAGTCTGTTCTGCGTTGTTAGGTAATCCATTGCAAACAAAATATTTTCATAACCCCTACCAGGTATGTTGAGGTCGCGGGGCTTGCCAGTCCCCATCGTCAGACAAACACAATCGAACATCTTTTGTAGATAGCGTGCAGAAATATCTTCTCCCACATTCACGCCGGTTTGAAACTCAACACCCTCAGCAGTCAGTTGCTTGAGTCTTCGGTCAATAATACGTTTTTCAAGCTTAAAATCCGGAATTCCATATCGCATCAGTCCGCCCGGCTGCTCGTTTTTCTCAAAAACAACCACATCATGTCCCGCCCGCGCCAACTGTTGTGCTGCAGCAAGCCCGGCAGGGCCGGAGCCTACTACAGCAACACGTTTGCCTGTTTTAATAGAAGCGGGCATCGGCTTGATCCAGCCTTGTTCAAATCCGCGTTCGACTATCTGAAATTCAATGTGTTTAATAAGGACAGGCTCATCATTGACAGAAAGAGTGCATGCCGCCTCACATGGAGCGGGACAGACCCTGCCGGTAATTTCAGGGAAATTGTTAGCTGAATGAAGCATCTCACAGGCCTGTTGCCAATGGTTTTTATATACAAGTTCATTTATGTCAGGTATGGAATTTTCAAGCGGACAGCCTACACCGTGACAAAATGGTATTCCACAATCCATACATCTTGCCGCCTGCCGGTATATCTCGTCAGGCGTAAGCGGCAGGTCAAGTTCAGTAAAGTCATGTATTCTTTCCTCAATTGGTCGACGCGCAATTTCCCGGCGTTTGTATTTTACAAAAGCTTTTGGCTCACCCACGGAACACCTCCTCTGTTGCAGGTGTAGTTTCCGTATCTCGTTGCTCAGCAGCGCGCATTTTTTCAAGTGCCTTGCGATAATCTATCGGGACAACCTTTACAAATCTGCCGACCATGTCCGGCCATGCATCCAAAATGTATTGTGCACGTGCACTTTTGGTCCATTTTAGATGTTGCTGAATCAAATCATACAATAGGCTCTTGTCCTCTTCTTTCCAGATACTTTCCAACTCAACCATATCAAGGTTACACATCGTATCGAACAACTGTACTTCATCGAGCACATAAGCAAGCCCGCCACTCATACCTGCAGCAAAATTGCAACCTGTTTTACCAAGGACGACAACCGTTCCTCCCGTCATATATTCACATCCATGGTCACCGAGACCTTCAACAACTACAGTTGCCCCACTGTTACGGACACAGAACCTTTCACCGGCCATGCCATTGATAAATACTTCGCCTTGCGTAGCACCATAGAGCAGCGTATTGCCCACAATAATATTCTCATGAGCTATAAACGGCGATTCATCCGGTGTTTTAACAACAATTCTGCCTCCCGAAAGACCTTTGCCTAAATAATCGTTGCTCTCACCGATTAGCTTCAGAGTTACCCCGGGGGCCAAAAAGGCGCCAAAGCTTTGTCCAGCCGAACCCCGAAAAACAATTTCAAGAGTATTGTCAGGCAGTCCTTTTGGGCCATGTTGGTTAACTATGCGATTGCTCAGGATAGCGCCTGCTGTTCTGTTTGTGTTGTGAATCGGTAATTCGATTATGGTTTTGATTTTTTCTTCAATGGCAGGTTTTGCTTTCTCGATAATTTGCCAGTCAATATGGTCATCGAGCTTGTTGGGTTGTTGACAGGTTTGCCGTATAGCTTTGCCGTTATCTGTATTTGGCTGATGGAATATCGCCGAGAAATCCAATCCTTGGGTTTTCCAGTGGTCAATAGCTTCATGCATTTTTAGCCGATCTACTCTGCCAACCATCTCTTCAAATTTTCTAAAGCCCAGCTTAGCCATAATCTGCCGTACTTCCTCTGCCACAAAATACATAAACCGTTCGATGTATTCAGGTTTGCCGGCGAATCTCTTTCGCAGTTCTGTATCCTGTGTTCCGATTCCAAACGGACAAGCTCCTTCATGACACTTTCTTAACAATGTACAGCCCAGCGCTACAAGCGCGGCCGTTCCGAAGCCAAATTGTTCAGCCCCTAATAAAGCTGCGATGACAACATCCCTGCCGGTCTTCATCTGCCCATCGGCCTGAACCCTGATTCGGTCTCGCAGGCCATTCATTACCAGTACCTGCTGGGTCTCGGCCAGACCAAGCTCCCATGGACAGCCGGTATGTTTAATTGAAGAAAGAGGACTTGCTCCGGTACCGCCATCATGGCCGCTAATGAGAACTTCATCGGCATTACCCTTGGCAACACCTGCAGCGATCGTTCCAACACCAACTTCGGCAACCAGCTTTACAGAAACCTTAACACCTGGATTACTGCACTTGAGGTCATATATAAGCTGAGCTAAATCCTCAATCGAATATAT
>JAUWLI010000330.1 GCA_030613765.1 Phycisphaerae bacterium | reverse complement strand
TGGCCATTGATACCTTCGAACAAATCCAGGACCTTGACCCCAGGTTTGAACCCTGCTACTGCAATCGGATAATTACTTATACGGAAATGGGCCAGCACGATTTGGCTGAGCAGATGTTTTATCTTGCCCAACAGATAAATCCGGACTGTGCGTTGTGCTTCTATAATATCGGCAATAGTCTTTTTGCTCGGAGTCAGTACAAAAAAGCCATCCGCTGCTGGTTAAGAACGGCTGAACTTGAACCCAGCCATCCACAAATCAACTATCGAATCGCCCAGGCATACTGGTCTGAGGGTGACATGGAGCGCGTGCGCGAGCATTTCCTGGCTGAGCTTCGGGTCAATCCTGGAGAAATTGATGTCATTCTTGATTACGGTTTGTTTTTGCTCGAAGTCGGAGACATTGAATCTGCTAAAGAAAAGTTCAACAGAATACTTGAGCTTCAGCCTGATTTTGCCCTTGCTTTGTTTTATCTGGGAGAGATTGCCTTCGACAATTGTGACTATGAGCGGGCCGTACCATTATTCAACCAGGCGCTCCGGGAAGATGATACGTTCACAGGGCCGCGCTACAGGTTGGCCCAGTATGCGTTGATGAGGGGATTGTGGAAAGAGGCGGCAAATTATCTGGTTTCGGAGCTGAAGTTGGACCCTGAGGATGTGGATACCTTGGTTTCTATGGGTTCGATGTTTTTAACAATTGGTGAGCTTGATTATGCGACACATTGCATGTTGAGAGCTGTCGATATCGACTGTGCCCATGCAGAAGCCTATTACTATCTCGGTCTTATTAATGCTGTGAAAGGCCAATTTGAGGAAGCTGCCGAGTTTTTCGCTCACACACTCGACCTCAGGCCCGAGCACATCTGTGCATTACAAGACTCCGCTGTTGTTTACCTGGCAATGGGCCGATTAGCCGACGCTGCCGCCAGAATCGAAAAGGCGTTGTCCCTGGCAGATGATGACCCGCAGCTAAAAATGCTTGGCCGAAGAGTTCGGCGGCTCCAGGCAAAAGAGCAAATCAGGGATTTTCTTTGCCGTTTCAAGCCCTGATTTATCTTGTACCCCATATCAAGCTTCACACACAACGCTCAAGACTGTTTACATTCACTGAAACCGCCTCAATCCCTGCAAACGATAAGGTTGGTTTTGACTATATCTGGATTTCTGCTGAATCCAGGCCGAAAGAAAGCCGGGAAACAGCTTGCATAATTTCGCCAAATACATTAACCTACTCCCCGGGCCGAGTGGCGGAATGGCAGACGCTGGGGACTTAAAATCCCCTGCCCGTTATGGGCGTGTGGGTTCGAATCCCACCTCGGCTATAATTTGTATTTAGTGAGTCGTGAAGTTTATCTCGTATATGTCATGCAGAATTCACGACATTGAACAAAAAGGTCTCGGAGATGATAATGACGAATAAAAAACCTAAACTTGTGGATGTAGAAAAACCCAATCTGTATCGCCGGATATTTCCATATTCTGAATTTCCAAAGGTAATATTTGACAACCAAAACGTTGAGTATGATATTCCGGACAAAATCTGGATTACCGACACGACCTTCCGTGACGGCCAGCAGGCCCGGCCACCCTATACACCTGAGCAAATCTTGCGAATATACGATTTACTGCACACCATAGACGGCGGAACCGGTTTGATTCGCCAATGTGAGTTCTTTTTATATTCAGAGCGTGATAGAAAAGCGGTAGAACTGTGCAAGGCTCGCGGTTATCAATTTCCTGAGATTACCGGCTGGATCAGGGCTGTCTCGGCTGATTTTAAACTGGTATCACAAATGGGCCTCACCGAAACCGGCATCCTGACCTCGGCAAGCGACTATCATATTTTCCTTAAACTGCGAAAGACGCGGGCCCAGGCGATGAACGCCTATCTTGATGTTGTAAAAGCGGCACTGGATAATGGAGTTATTCCGCGATGTCATTTTGAGGACGTAACCCGGGCAGATTACGAAGGTTTTGTCCTGCCTTTTGCCGCTGAGTTAATGAAGTTTGCCGAAAGTTATAACAAGCCGGTCAAGATTCGTCTTTGTGATACGCTCGGATTTGGTCTGCCTTGGCCGACAGTTTCTCTGCCGCGGAGCGTTCCGAAACTTATCCACGGTCTCAGGCAGATTGGTGTTCGCTCTGAATGGCTTGAATGGCACGGTCATAACGATTTGCACAAGGTCCAGATAAACGCTGCAACGGCATGGCTCTTCGGCTGCTGTGCCGCTAACGCTTCGATATTCGGCATCGGCGAGCGAACGGGCAATCCGCCTTTGGAGGCACTGGTTGTCGAACATGCTCAAATCAAGGGCCAGACTCCCGGCGTCAATTATGCAGCGATAACCGAACTGTATGAGTACGCCGCAAGCGAGCTGGGCTTTGAAATCCCGCACAACTATCCGCTGGCAGGAAAGGATTTCAATGTCACACGGGCCGGCATTCACGCAGACGGTTTATTAAAGAACGAGGAAATATATAACTGCTTCGATACCAAAAAGTTGCTCAATCGGCCTGTCAGTGTGGCAATTACTGATAAGACCGGAGCGGCGGGGATCAAACACTGGGTAGAGGCCAGGTACCGGATCGAAATCCCCAAACACGACATTCGCATAACTAAAATAAAAGACAGGATCGACGCCGAATATTCGGCAAACAGGGTATCAGCGATATCAGATGAGGAAATGTTCAAGTGGATCCGGGAGTCTTTTGGTGGTAAGTTACCGCCATTGAGGTAAAAGCTTTGGCAAATAAGAAAATCAAAGCCGTACTGTTCGACCTTGGTGAAACTTTGTTGAACTTCGGAAGAATCGACAAGTCTCGAATTTTTGGACAAGGCGCCAGGTTAACGTACGATTTTTTGAAAAGCTGCGGCCAGCCGGTTGGCAGCTTCAGGTACTATTACTGGCGAAACCTTATGCTGCTCCGTATACGCCACTGGCTGTCCAGCATAACCAGAAAGGATTTTGACGCGCTCGTGCTCTTAAAAAATAGCGGCACGAAAAAGGGGATAAAGCTAAGTGAGCAGCAATGGCAGCACATTGCGTGGCTCTGGTATGAACCGTTGAGTAAAGTCGGCCGGGCCGAACCGAAAACCAAAGAGACCTTAACTGTACTCAAAGAATTGGGCCTTAAGCTTGGGATAGTTTCCAACACCTTTGTAAACGCCTACTCTCTGGATAAACATCTTCAACAGTTGGGTATACTTGATTTCTTTCCGGTCAGGCTCTATTCGTATGAGTTTGATTTTCGCAAGCCGGATGCCCGGATCTTCAGGGCCGCCGCAGAAAGAATTGGCGAGATGATGGAAAATATTATGTTTGTAGGCGACAAGATTAACAAGGACATCAAAACTTCGGCTAAAATCGGCATGAAGGCCGTTCTAAAAGACGCTTATACCAACGCCGGAAAAAAGACTCCGAAAGGCGCATGGAAAATAACCCGGCTCTCAGAACTGCCAGAACTCATAGAAAAAATCAACGCAGATA
>JAUWLI010000310.1 GCA_030613765.1 Phycisphaerae bacterium | reverse complement strand
TCTGCTTGCTATGCCGGTGGCGACAATCGTTTTGACCTGCTTTTTCTTAAATCGATTGAAAAGTGAGGTCCGCTTCGACTGTTCCATGCCTCCGTGTATGATATCAACTGAATCGATTTCCTTTTTTAATTTATCAAACAGATTTTCGCAATTCCTTCGGGAATTACAAAATATTATTGCCTGGGTTGGCTTTGTGTCCTTTATGTATTGAAGCAGGGAGGCAAGTTTCCTGCGTCCGGTGGTCTGCTGAAACTGGTGGCAGAGACTTTGTGGTGCTATCTGGTCGATATTAAGTTCAAGAGTGACAGGATTCTTGAGGTATTTTTTTGCCAGGTGTTTAATCTCTTTCGGCATTGTCGCAGAAAAGAGCAGCGTCTGGTGTTCATGTATCAGGCATGAAATAATAAATTCGATATCGGTGATAAAGCCCATATTCAGCATTTCGTCCGCTTCGTCAAGTATGAAGGTCTGCACGTGCGAGAGGTTCAAAGTGCTGTTACGGAGAAGGTCAATGAGGCGGCCGGGAGTAGCAATGAGGATATTTACGCCATGGGACAGCTTTGCTTTCTGGATCTCGATGGGAAAACCGCCATAGACTGCAAATGGGGTGATATGAGTGAATTTGGCGACATCCGAGATGGCAGATACGTATTGCAGGGCAAGCTCACGTGTGGGTACCATTACTAATGCCTGTACCTGGTTTTTGCCAGCGTCAACGGATTGCAGGATTGGTATTCCACATGCGGCGGTCTTTCCGGAGCCGGTTTCCGCCTGGGCCATCATGTCTTTGCCCGCAATAATATGTGGAAATGTTACTTCCTGTATAGGGGTCAATTCCCTGTATCCGAGCTGCTTAAGGGCTTTTAATATCTGGGGCTTTAATTTAAGTTCGGTGAATTTCATTTATAAAAGCAATTACTTTCCATTTTCAGATTGTCAGAATGAGCAATTTCGGCATTATACACACAATGTTGTTATCGACGAAACATAAATTAAAAATGTTGACAGTGCATTGGCCGCTTTGGAGTTGACAAAAGATGCCGCTGAACGTAAAAAAAACAGGTGGATATAAAAGAGCGCAAAAATATATTAGTTACCTGTGGGCCGGGGCTGAAAGATTATCTGCAGGCCGAACTCGAAGGATTAGGCTTTGAGATAGTCAGCAGTCATGTCGGAAGTGTTGTCACACGCGGTTCCTTTATCGATTGTATGAAGCTGAATTTCTGCCTCAGGACCGCTTATAACGTCCTTTATCTTCTCAAAGAGTTTCGTTGCGGCAGCAGCGAATCACTCTATAAACATATTAACAAACTGCCATGGGAAAATATCATCTCACCCCAAGAGTATCTTTGCGTACTCTCGCGGGTCGATACCTGGTCGATCAACAACAGCATGTATCCGAGCCTGAAGGTCAAAGACGCCATCGTCGACCGCATCAACAAAAAGACGGATTCGCGGCCCGACAGCGGCCCGGACAGAAACAAAGCCGTCGTCAATCTTTTCTGGAAGGACGACAGGGCGTGGATATATCTTAATACTTCCGGCGTGAAGCTTTCTGATCGCAACTATCGCAAGATGCCTCATATAGCACCTCTTCGCGAATCGCTTGCGGCCGGGATTATCATGGCGACGGGGTATGATGGTTCACAGGATATCGTGCTGCCGATGTGCGGCAGTGGTACACTTGCTATCGAATCTGCTCTTATAGCGATGAACAAGCCGGCCGGCAGCCTGCGCAGCAATTTTGGTTTTAAACATGTGAAAGTTTTTGATAAGCAGATATGGGAGGAAATACGAAATGATGTTCGCAGAACTATCCGCAAAGATGGGCTGCAAAAACGTATAATCGCCACCGATATAGATGAACAGGCTATCGAAGCGGCCAGGCAGAACGCGCGAACGGCAGGGGTCGAACATTTGATAGAATTTGATGTGTGTGATTTCGCCGATACCGAGGTTCCGGAAGGCCAGGGGATTGTGGTGATTAATCCGGAATACGGTCTGCGATTAGGCGAACTTGAATCACTCGAAAAAGAGTATAAACGCATCGGTGACTTTTTCAAAAAGAAATGCGCTGGTTACACGGGGTATTTATTAACAGGCAACAAACTATTGTCTGCAAAAGTAGGACTAAAATCTTCTCGCCGCATAGTATTCTACAACGGCAATATCGAGTGCCGCCTGCTGAAATATGAACTTTACAAAGGAACAAGGCAGCCGCAAAACAGCGGGCAAAATTAGCGTCGTATTACTGAGGCGCAAGATTATGTAACGTGTTCGTCGTCTACAGACTTACTTTCACATCCCAACCAACCCTGAACAAGAGTGGATAAAACAACTATACTACCAAATATTATGGAAACCGTGGCTAGTGAAAGTACAATCATTCCAACAAAAGATAAACATTGTCCCGGCACACTAACTAACTGGAACACCAACCCTATAACTATACCGGTAACTATAGCTGACATCCCGAGTTTGGCTCTGGGGGAACAAAAACCGTGACATCTTCGTTGATTTGGCTCATCCATAGGGATCAGTTTTCTTGACCTGATTCTTGCTCGAACCACAAGATACCAAGGAAAACTAACATACCAGACAGGAATCATTAGAAAGAAAAGTAGTAACGGTTTATAGGAGAGACCTGTATTATATCGCACCAACTTAAGCCGAGATGAATCCACAGCTACCCACAGGGACGACAGAAGCACAATAGCCCAGAACGTAACACCTATCAACAGACCATTCATTGAAAGAATCGCCTAACGATTTACTGAGATTTCCAATTTATACCTACTTAGCTACACCAATGAGTCACATTGATGTCAATATATAAATCCTATCAACAAAATACAACTATTATTATAACTCATTTGACCTCACCCCTCTCGCCGGATGGTATTCTACAACGGCAATATCGAGTGCCGCCTGCTGAAATATGAACTCTACAAGGGAACAAGACAGCCGCGAAACAGTGGACAGGATTAAGGGGTAAACTCCGGCGGATAAATATTGAAGAAGCAACGGGAACTTGTTATACAGACTGTGGAATTGTTGTTCAGGATTGGTAATGTTGGTAAATAGTACTATAGCAAATGAGTTTTTAGCTTCTTACAAGGCTGTACTTGCTGAAGTTAACGGCGGTAAAAGCCCTCAGGATATAAATGAGTTTGCGGAATGTCGTAAATCGCTTTATTCCAATTCAGTGTCAATAGCGGAATATACAAGCATTGCGGAAGATTTTAAGAACGTCCTTAGTAAATCAATTTATGGACAGTTTATTTTCCTTAAGAAATACAAAAGTTGGTATGCATTTCAATATATAGAAACCGGTCAGTATTTTGCGGCATTGGGATTAACGTCACCTATAGAGACTATGGTCGAAGATTTTTCTATTATTGAGATGGCATTGGTGCCATTTAGAGGTCTTATAGTTTGTGATGGTCTGATCGTTAACAATAATATGCTTCTGGGTAAAAACATGATGAAAAATTGTCGTGACGGGTATTTTCAGGCTAAAAGATCAGGGGATTTGATCCGAGAACTGTGAAAACCATATCTTACATATCAGGCTACAGCCCCCGCGGCGTTTGTCCTCGGGACCCCTGACGGGGAGCGGGGATTTTACAGAACAACCGCTATAGTATTGCTCGGCTCGCTTTGGCCGCCGGCCTTTCTTCAAGAATAATTATTTTAACATATTACTAACGGGTTTTACGGTCGTGACGCTTTCTATCGGTTTCTTTTAACAGCCTTTTGCGGATTCGAATCGAAGATGGGCAAATCTCAACAAGCTCATCTTCCTGAATATACTCCATCGAAGCCTCAAGACTCATCTTTCTGGCAGGTCTCACACGGGC